>NZ_JAKTNR010000010.1:10938-76429 GCF_022760855.1 Thermus albus | reverse complement strand
AGCAGGCAGCGCAAAGAAAAAACTACCAGACCAAAACAAAACTGTCAAGGGGGGTGGGGGATCTTGGGGTAAGCTAAAGCCGTGCGCGGCCTACTGGCACGGCTTCTCCTAAACACCCTGGCCCTTTGGGTGGTGAGCCTGGTATACCCGGGGGTCTCCTTTACCCCAGGAGCGGGCCTTCTGGATTATCTGGTGGCGGGGGCCATATGGGGACTGGCCAACGCCCTACTGCGGCCCATTCTCCTTTTCCTAACCCTACCCTTAAACCTCTTGACCCTGGGGCTTTTCACCTTGGTGGTCAACGGGATAGTGCTCTACCTGGTGGCCCAGGCCACCGCCCTCGAGGTGCACGGATTCACCGGGGCCCTGATTGGAGCCCTGATCCTATCCCTGGTGAGCCTTTTCCTTACCTGGTTGTTGCGCGATTAGCGGTTTTCCATCACGTAACGGGAAAGCTCCTCAATCAGGACCTCCTGCTCGGTGATGATGGCCTTGACCGCATCCCCAATGGAGACCACGCCCACCACCTTGCCTTCCTCCAGAACCGGAAGGTGCCGCATGCGGTGTTCGGTCATCAGGCGCATGGCCTCCTCCAGGGAGGTCTCGGGGGTCACGGTGACCACCTCAGGGGTCATGACCTCCTCCACCCGGGTGTCCTTGGAAAACCGGCCCAGGAGGACCAGTTTCCGGGCATAGTCCCGCTCGGAGAAGATGCCGAGAAGCCTATCCCCCTCCATAACCAAAAGGGCCCCGATGTCGTGCTCGGCCAGCTTCCTGAGGGCCTCCAACACCGTGGCCTGGGGAGGGATGCTATACACCATTCCCCCCTTGCGCACCAAAACCTGCCGAACGGTCATAGAACCCCCTTTCCTTTAGGGGTTCATTATACCACACGAGGGACGAGCTTATCGTACGGTGAGCACCGGCCCTACCGCGTGGCGCACCACGTGTTCGGCGGTGCTCCCCAGGACCAGGCGGCGCACCGGCGCTCCCACGGCCAAAAGATCCGTGGGCCCCTGCAAGGACAAAAGATGCTCAGCGGGATCCCCGGAGAAGGCTAAGGATTCCACCCGTATCCCCTGGTCTTCTAGGTAGGACTGGGCCTCGAGGGCCCAAGACCCCGCCTGCACAGGATCGTCGTGGACGCTCACCACCCGCACGGGAAGTCCCAGGGGCTTGGCCAGACTGGCCAAGGTGTGCAAAGCCCGCACCGCACTCTCCGAGGCGTTATAACCCAAGATGGCGCCCGCAATCTCCACGTAGTCGGTGGGAGCCACTAAAACCGGGGTGGGCGAGGTTCTTAGAACCCTATCCACGGTACTTCCTAACCCCACGAAGCTACCCCCATGGGCCTCCCCACTCCGGCCCATCACCAGAAGATCCGCCGTCCGGGCGTGACGGAGGATGACCTCGTGAGGCAACCCGGTTTCCAGGAAGACCTCCACCTGAAGCCCTGCCTCCTCGGCGCTTTTGCGAATGCGCTCCAACACCGCCTCACCGTGAGCGGATAGGGCCTTCTCCAACTCCTCCCGGTGGGCAGGAATGGGCACGGTAAGAGCCCCGAAGTCCAAAAGCTCCAGCACCCGCATCAGGCGGATATCCCGCACGTAAAGGGCCACCAGCTTGGCAGGGAGTTTGTAGCAAAGCCACTCCGCCAACACCTCCGCCCCCCGGGCCTGGGGCGAGCCGTCCGTGGCCAGAAGAATCCTCATGGGACCATCTTAACGCCCCCCGCCCTGCGCCAAGCCCGGCTCCCTTACCCCTTGGGCCAAGGCCCAGGCGGGCAGGATCAAGACCCCTAGGGCCAGGAGGACCGGCATCACGCCAAACACCTCTATCAGGTGCCCTATGGGGGCGTAGAAAAGCCCGGCAAAACCCCAGGTAAAGCCCATGAGAAGACCTGAAACCGTGGCCGTCTGGCCGGGTTCCAGCTCCTGGGCCAAGGCCACGGCCACCGGAATGCCTGCGTTCATCAAGGCCCCGGTCAGGGCCAAGAGCACCAGGTAGGACGCACCTCCGGGGGGCAGGAAAAGAAGGCCCAGATACAGGGGAAGCCCGAAGGTCAAGGTCCCCACCAACACCGCCTTCCGTCCCAGGCGGTCGGAAAGGGTACCCCCCAGGAAGGCGCCCAAGGTGGCGGAGAAACTGTAGGTGGATAGGCTTAGGGCGATGTAGGCATCGGAAAGGCTCCTCTGGGTAAACCAGTAGGGCAAGGTGGTGGAAAAGCTCATAAACACCAGGCTCCGCAAGGTGGCCATCCCCCATAGCCGGGCCACGTCCCCGCGAAACACCCTTAGGAAGTCCTCGAGGCTTGCAGGCCTCCCTTGCCGCCGCACAGGGGGGAGGCGCAAAAGCAACAGGGCTGGAAGCAGGGCCAAAGGGGTAAGCCAAAAAAGCCCCTTAAGCCCCCAGACTCCCACGGCAAAAAGGGCCACCACCGGCCCCAGGGAGAGGCCCAGGTACCCCGCCGAACCAAAAAAGGAAAGCCAAAACCCCCTCCGCTCCTTGGGGGCGAACTCCCCCACCAGGCTTGCCCCCGAGGCGTGAAAAAGGGCCGAACCCAAGCCGGAAAGTCCCAGGACCAAAAGGAGCGCCTCAAACCGGGGCCACAGGCCCAAAGAACCCATACCCAGGGCCACCAGCACCGGCCCCAGGGCCGCCAGAAGCCTCCGGTCCAACCGGTCGGCGATGAAGCCAGCCAAAGGCTGGAAAAGGCTACCCGTTAGGGAATACACCGACACCAAAAGCCCCACCGTGCCCAAGCCCACGCCGAAGTGGGCCATTAGCTTGGGCAAAAGGGGGGTGAGGAAGTTGGAGAAGAGGTCGTTGACGGTGTGGAGCCAGGCCAAGAGAAGAGGCAGCACCCTCCCATGCTAAACCCCTTTCTCATGGGGAGTGTGTTACAATCCCTTCGTGCTTGTGGGCTTTCCGGTTGGCGGGGGAAAAAAGAAAATGGCGCGCCCGAGAGGACTCGAACCTCTGACCTTCGGCTCCGGAGGCCGACGCTCTATCCAGCTGAGCTACGGGCGCACTCAGCGGGAAGTATCCTAGCACGCTAAGGAGGAGGCGGTCAAGTGTTCGGTATCAGCAAGAAAGCCATCACCATCCTTTTTGGGCTTCTGGCCTTGGCCTTCGCCGTGGGGGCCATCCTCCTTTTCACCCCCCAAGCGGGGCAGCAGGCGCGGGGCAAACCCGTGCTGTGGGTGAACGGGAAGGCGGTTTACGAGCTGGACCTGCTAAGGCTCCAGGGGAATGACCCCCTCTACGCCGCAAACCCCCAGGGGCTTCTTAAGACCCTGGTGGACACCCACTTCCTGGAGCAGGTCATCCTCACCGAGGCCCTCAAGCAGGACGCGGCGCGGATCCGGGTGGGCAGCGCCGAGGTGCGCAAGGAGGTGGATCGCATCCGCGAGCAGTTTGGCCTTAAGGAGAAGAAAGCCTACGAGCAGTTCCTAAACCAGATAGGCTACACCGATGCCCAGCTTCGCTCTGAGATTAAAACCCAGCTGCAAATCCAAAAACGCCTGGAGCAGGTCCGCTCCGCCGCCAAACCCACCGCGGAAGAGGCCCGCTTCTACTTTGAGGTGCACCAAGAGGACTATAAGGGTGAGCCCCGCCTCAAAGCCCGGCAGATCGTGGTGGACGACGCCAAGCTGGCAGCGGAGCTCCTGGCTAAGGCGAAGGCTGGGGAGGACTTCGCCGCCTTGGCCAAGCAGCACTCCAAGGTGGGCGCTGAGCAAGGCGGGGCCCTGGGGGCGGCACCGGGGGAAAGGGAGCCCAAACCCGTCACCAAGGTGGTCTTCCCCGAAAAAGTGGCGGAAGCGGTTTTCGGCCTGAAGGGGCCCGGGCTGGTGGGGCCCATAGAGGCCGGGGGTCGCTACTACCTGGTGCAGGTGGAGGAGTACCTCCCGGCAAAGGCACCCTCCTTTGAGGAGGTCAAGGACCGGGTGGAGAAGGATGCCCAGGAGGCTAAAGGGAATGGGGCCCTCGAGGGGTATATTGAGGAGCTTCGCCAAAAGGCCCAGGTACGCTTTGCAGAGGACAGCCCCTACAGCTACAAGAATCCTCCCGTGGCCAAGGTGGGCAGCCGGGAGATCCTGCTTTCCCAGGTCCTGCAGCCGGTCTTCTCCAACCAGCAAACCGCAGCCCTCATCCAGCAAGGCCTAGGGGAGCTGGCCGTCCAGTTCTTCCTGCCCCAGACCCTGGAAAGCCTCATTGAGCGGGAAATTCTGGTGGAGGCGGCCAAGAAAAGCGGCAAGCCCTTTATCGGCTCCAAGGATGACATAGCCCAGGCCTATCTCCTCTACGAGACCCGGGGCCTTACCGCCACCGAGGAGGAGGCCCGTAGGTTCTATGCGGAAAACCCCGCCCTCTTCACCATCCCGGCCAGCGCGGAGGTCATAGGGGTGGTCTTCAAGGCGGAGGCCAAGGCCAAGGCCTTCCGGGAGGCGGCCTTGAGGGGTGGCGACCTCCAGGCCCTGGCCAAAGCCCAGGAAGGCACCGTCACCGAGTACGGCACCGTGAACCCCAACCAGCTCCCCGCCGTCTTGGACCGCCTGGTCTTCAAGGTGAAGGAGACCTTCCCCAAAGGCCCTCTGGGAGAGGTCAGCGAGGTGGTGAAGCTGGAAGATGGCACCTTCGCGGTGCTTCTCATCAAGGACCGCAAGCCCGAGGTGCTCAAGCCCTTCAGCGAGGTGGTAGAGGAAGCCAAGCAGCGGGTCATCCTGAACAAGCGCCAGCAAAAGGCCCAGGCCCTGGTTCAGGAGCTGCGAAAAGCGGCCAAGATAGAAAACCGCTTGGGCCAGGTGCTGGCGGAACTGACCCCCAAAACCCAAGAGCCTGAGACCCCCCCTGCCAAAGAAACCCCGGAGGAGGCTCCGGCCAAGCCCTAAGCAGGTGGGCCCTCGAGGAGGTCCCCGTTATGCGGACCTCCTCGTTTTTTTTAAGATGAGGCCATGGATGTACCCAAACTCCTCACCCTTTATTACGAGGAGCGCCCCGACCCCACGGACCCGCTGCAACGGGTGGCCTTCGGCACCAGCGGCCACCGGGGCACCAGCCTCAAGGGCACCTTCACCGAGGTCCACGTGCTGGCCATGGCCCAGGCCATCGCCGACCTCCGGGCCTCCTTTGGGGCCACGGGGCCCCTCTTCCTGGCCAAGGACACCCACGCCCTCTCCGAGCCCGCCTGGGCCACGGTTCTCTCCGTACTGGTAGCCAACGGAGTGGAAGTGCGCCTCGAGGAGGGCTACACCCCCACCCCCCTGGTCTCCTTGGCCATCCTGGAGCACAACGCCCAGTACCCCGCCAAGGCGGACGGCATCCTCCTCACCCCCAGCCACAACCCCCCGGAGGACGGCGGCCTCAAGTACAACCCCCCCACGGGTGGCCCCGCCGACACCCGCATCACCAAGGCCATAGAGGAAAGGGCCAATGCCCTTCTCCAGGAGGGGCTAAAGGGGGTAAAGCGCCTTCCTTTTCGGGAAGCCTTAAAACGGGCCAAGCCCTTTGACTACCCTGGGCTTTACGTGGAAAGGGTGAAGGAGGCCGTGGACCTAGGGGCCATAAGGGCGGCGGGCCTCCGCCTGGGGGTGGACCCTTTAGGGGGCGCAAGCCTTAGGGTGTGGGAGCGGCTTGCCGAGGCCTACCACCTCAACCTGGAGGTGGTGAACCCCACCCTAGACCCCACCTTCCGCTTCATGCCCCCAGACCACGACGGCAAAATCCGCATGGACTGCTCCAGCCCCTACGCCATGGCGGGCCTCCTGGCCCTTAAAGACCGCTTTGACCTGGCCATCGGCAACGACCCCGACGCCGACCGCCACGGGATCGTCACCAAGAGGGGCCTTATGAACCCCAACCACTACCTGGCGGCCGCTGTCCACCACCTCTACACCACCCGCACCTGGCCAGGGGCCAAGGTGGGCAAGACCGCGGTGACCAGCGCCCTTTTGGACCGGGTGGCCAAGGCCTTAGGGCGGGAGGTCTACGAAACCCCTGTGGGCTTCAAATACTTTGTGGAAGGCCTCCTGCAAGGCTGGCTAGGCTTCGGCGGGGAGGAAAGCGCCGGAGCCAGCTTCTTGCGCTTTGACGGCAGGCCTTTTTCCACGGATAAGGACGGGATTCTCCTGGGGCTCTTGGCGGCGGAGATCCTGGCCAAGCGGGGGAAGGCCCCCGATGAGCTCTACGAGGAGCTGGCCGAAAACCTGGGCCGGCCCTACTACACCCGCAAGGACCTTCCCATCTCCCCTCTGGCCAAGGCCAAGCTGGCCCGCCTCTCCCCCGAGGACGTGAAGGAGAAGGAGCTTGGCGGGGAGCCCATCCTGGCCATCCTTACCCGGGCCCCCGGGAACGGGGAACCCCTGGGAGGCCTCAAGGTGGTAACGGAAAACGCCTGGTTCGCCGCCCGCCCCAGCGGCACCGAGGACGTGGCCAAGGTGTACGCGGAAAGCTTTAAGGGGGAGGAACACCTAAACGTGGTGCTGGAAGCCGCCATGGCCCTGGTGCACAAGACCCTAGGCTAAGCCCTCATCCCTTGACGGCGCCGGCGGTTAGTCCGGCCACGATACGTTGCTGGAAGATCAGCACCAGCACCACCAGGGGCACGGTTACCACCACGCTGGCGGCCATGATGGAACCCCAGGGGATCTCAAAGGGCGTGGCCCCCCCAAAGCTGGCGATGGCTGGGGGAACCGTTTTCACCTTATCCCCTACGGTGAAGGTTAGGGCGAAAAGGTACTCGTTCCAGGCAGCGATGAAGGCCAGAAGCCCCGTGGTCACCAAACCCGGACCCGTAAGGGGCAGCATGATGCGCACCAGGGTCTGCAAAGGGGTGGCCCCGTCCACGTAGGCCGCCTCCTCCAGCTCCCGGGGTAAACCTTTGAAGTAACCTACCAGGACCCAGACGGTAAAAGGGAGGGTGAAAAGAAGGTAGCTGAGGATAAGGCCCATATGGGTGTTGAACAAGCCCGCCTGGCGGAGCAGCATGAAAAGCCCTCCCAAGACCGAGATCTGGGGGAACATGGTCATAGCCAGAACCAGGTAGAGCACAGCATTCCTGGGAGGGAAGGGCAACCTACCCAAAGCGTAAGCGCCCAGCACCCCAAGGACCAGAGAAAGGAGGGTGGCCCCGCCGGCGACCACCACGGAGTTCAGCAGGTTGCGGCCAAAGTTGGCCTGGAGAAACACGTTCTTGTAATGGTCCAGGGTAAAGGGCAGCGGCAAAAAGTTGGGATCGCTGGCAAAAAGGGCGTCGGAGGGCTTGAAGCTGGAGATCACCGCCCAGTAAAAGGGAAAGACGCTATACACCACCACGAATACCACCAGTAGGTAAAAGAGCAGGCGATTTCCAAGGCGAAGCCATGTCCTCATTGCAGAGCCTCCCTACCCAGGGTCCGCATATAGGCCACCACAAAAAGGAAAATTAGGACCAAAATCGCCACGCTTATGGCCGAGCCATACCCCAAGTCCTGGAAATCTATCAAGGTCTGGCGGTTGTAGACGGCCAGGGTACGGGTGGCCGGGTTTACGCCGCTCATAACGAAGATCACGTCAAACACCCGTAAGGCATCCAGGGTACGGAAGATGAGGGCTACCACCAAGGCGGGGGTAAGAAGGGGGAGGGTAATGGTCCAGAACTGCTGCCAACGGGTGGCCCCGTCAATGCTAGCCGCCTCGTAAAGCTCCTCGGGAATTAGCTGAAGGCCGGCCAGGAGGAGAAGGGCCATGAAGGGCGTGGTCTTCCACACATCCACGGCGATGATGGCGGGCAGAACCAGCTCGGGCCGTGCCAGAAAGGCCACCTTTTGCGACAGAATGCCCAGCTTCACCCCCAGGATGTTGATCACCCCGTAGACATCGTGTAGCATCCACTGCCACATCTTGGCGGAAACCACCGTGGGGATAGCCCAGGGAATAAGGATGGCGGTGCGCACCAAGCCCCGACCCTTGAAGTTGGAATGGATGACCAAAGCAATGGCCAATCCCAAAAGAGTTTCCAGGCTGACAGAAAACACAGTGAACTTCACCGTGTTCCATAGGGCTTGGCGGAAATCAGGGTCCTGGAGAAGGTAAAGGTAGTTCTTGAACCCCACAAACTCCGGAGGCTCTACAAAGGCGATGTCGGCCCGGAACAAGGACCAGTAAAAGACCTGGGCCAAAGGGTACCCCGCCACCAACACCGCCACCAAAAGGGTGGGCAGGACCAATAGCCAGGCTAAGCGCACCTGCCGTTGCGTCAGCATGATTTGAGGATAAGCCCCGGGGGTGCTCCCCCCGGGGATGGGAGGAAGGCTAGCGCAGAATGCGGCGCAAGCGGCCCTCGAGGTCCCGAACCGCCACCTCCCCGGTCTTTTTCCCGGTTAAGACGCTATGCACCTCGGTCCAGATGGCTTCGGATACCTGGTTGTACCTGGCCCCGGCCACATCCGAAGGCCGGGAAACCGCATTCTGGAAAACGGGAAGGAGGTCGCGGAACCAGGGGTTCTTGGCCAGGACGTCCCGGTCGGTGTAAAGGGCCGGGCGCGTGGGCAGGCGGGAAAGCCGTACAGCATTGTCCTTTTGCACCTCGTAAGAGGCCAAGTACTTCACCAGGTCCGCAGACTCTTTGGGATAGCGGCTATAGGCAGAGACCATGAGCTGCCATCCCCCCAGGGTGGCAGCGTTGGGAGCGTCAGCACCCCCCTTAGGCAACACCGTAACCCCGAACTTACCGCGGATGGGACTCCCCTCCCCCTGCCCCAGGGCGTAGGCGTAGGGCCAGTTGCGCATGAAGAGGGCATTGCCCTGCTGCCAGACGTTCCTGGCCTCCTCTTCCGCATAGGCGGTTACCCCTGAAGGGGCAATGGTGCCCACGAAACGCCGCACGGTGTTGAGGGCCAGGGCAGCCCGGCCGTTGTTGACGCTGATGGTGCCATCGGGTTCCACAATGCGCCCACCCTTGTGGGAGTAAATCCACTCCAAGGCGTCGCAGGTGAGGCCCTCATAGGCCTTGCCCTGGAAAACAAAACCCCAGAAGTCGCGGTTGCCCGCCTTACGCTCACCCTCGATGACCTTTTGGGCCATCTGCTCCAGCTCCACCCAGGTAAGGGGTGGGTTCTTGTAGCCGTATTTCTCCAGCAAGTCCTTGCGGTAGTATAGGATGCCCGCATCGGTAAAGAAGGGAATGGAGGTGAGTTTGCCGCGGATGGTGTTGTTCTGGACAATACGGGGGAAAAATTCCTTGAGCTCGCTCTCGGAGAAATACTGCTTGAGGTCAGCAGCGTGGGGAGCCACGATGCCCGGCCAAATGACGTCGATCGTATAAACATCCACATCCGGGCTCTTAGCCGCCCAGTACTGCTGGTAGAGGGCCAAGCGGTCGTTGGTGTCCGCAGGGGAGTCAACGTACTCCACGCGGGTACCTGTCTTCTTACCCCAAGCCTCCACCATCTCCTTCATCCAACGGCCACCTTCGCCCACCGCGGTGGAGTCCCCGGCCACGCGGATAACCGGACCCGCCTGGGCCCGGACCGCTGCAGGGCCCAAAACGATGCTGGCAGCCAACCCTACCCCTGCCTTCTTAAGGAACTCCCTACGCCTCATATCAACCTCCTATGGAAGCTTTTCCAGCGTGGATTTTAAACCCCATTTACACCCTCTGTCAAGGCTCTGCATCCCCTTTCAAAGCAAGTCCCCGGGGGAAGCTCCCCCGGGGAGCTACCCTCTAAGCTTAGATGGCTGGGAAAGCGAAGCTCTCGAAGCCAAGTTCCGCTACGGCAAACCAGCGATACTGCTCCTCCCGGAACTTCTTCCAAGCGGTGTAGACCTTGCGGTAGGTGGCGTCCTTCGCCGCCTCCTCCTCGTACCAGTCAAAGGCTGCCTTCTGGGCTGCCTTCATGACATCCGCGGGCCACTTGCGCAGGCGCACCCCCGCCCGGATGAGCCGCTGCAGGGCAGGAGGGTTCACCTGGTCGTACTTGGCCAGCATGGCGAGGTTCGCTTCGGCCGCCGCCACCTCCAGGGCCTGCTGGTACTCCTTGGGTAGCTTCTGCCACTCCTTCAAGTTGATGTAGAAGGAGAGCTGGGGCCCTGGTTCGTGCCAGCCGGGGTAGTAGTAAAACTTCGCCACCTTGTGGAAGCCAAGCTTCTCGTCGTCGTAAGGTCCCACCCACTCGGCGGCGTCCACCACGCCCCGCTCCAAGGCCGGGTAGATGTCCCCACCCGCCAACACCTGAGGCACCACCCCAAGCCGGCTCATCACCTGGCCACCTGGGCCAGGAATGCGCATCTTGAGCCCCTTAAGGTCGGCCAGGCCCTTGATCTCCTTGCGGAACCATCCCCCCATCTGGGCACCGGTGTTGCCCCCGGGGAACTGGATGATGCTGAAGTCGGCGAAGATGGGGCGGAAAAGCTCAATACCGCCCCCGTAGTACATCCAGGCGTTCTGCTGCCGGGCGGTGAGGCCAAAGGGGACCGAGGTATCAAAAGCCAAGACCTGGGCCTTGCCCACGAAATAGTAGCTGGCGGTATGGCCGATCTCCACCGTGCCCTGTTGCACGGCATCCATCACCTGTAGCCCGGGCACGATCTCCCCGGCCTGGTAGGGGCGGATTTGGAACCTCCCGCCGGTTAGGGCGGAAACCCGCTCCGCTAGGACCTCTGCCGCCCCGTAGATGGTGTCCAAGCTTTTAGGGAAGCTGGAGGCCAGCCGCCACCTCACGCTGGGCTGGGCCTGGGCAAAGGCTGGTCCGAAAGCCGCGCTGGCCGCTACGCCGATACCTGCTTTCTTCAAGAAGTCACGCCGCTTCATCTTTGACCTCCTTAGCGGTCCGGGGGGATTATACCCCACCTGGGGGTAGGAGGCGCAAGCCCCTTCCGCAACTTCTTGCAGTCCAGCGGCTAGCGGATGTAAAAGTAGGTCTCCGCCACCTGGTAACGGCGGGCCCCGGAGGTTTCCAAGTACAGCCTTAGCCGGGCATCCCAGTCAGTGAATACCCCTTCCAAGCGCAGGCTCCCGGGATGGGTATCCGTGTAGATGGCCCGCACCCGCTGGAGCCCTCGAGGCGGCGTGACCGTGTAGCGGTAGGCCCCCGGGGGCAGGACATGGGTGCCCCGGCCCAGGTAGAAGCGGTCAAACTCGTAGGTGCGCCCGTCGGGATCTATGGCCACCAGGCTTATCCAGCCGGGTTCAGCCAGGGTGAGGAAGAAGCGCACCTCCTCCCCCACGTAATAGGTGGCCCCTGCCCCCCGGTCCGGCTCAAAGCGCAGGATGGCCGGGGTGAAGTCCAAGCGGTAGCTTACCGTGACCCCCTCGAGGGTCACGGTGCAGGCGGAAAGTAGCCCCACCAAAAGAAGGCCCAAAAGCCGCATACCCACCTCCTCCTCCAGCTTAGCCCTAAGGGCACCTACTCCCCTTCAGAAAACCTTAAGGGAGCTTGGGCCACAGGGGAAAAGCGCCTGCGGTGCACAGGGGAGGGCCCCAAGGTCTTAAGGGCTTCCCGGTGCTCTGGGGTGCCGTATCCCTTGTGCTGGGCAAAGCCATAACCAGGGTAAAGGCGGTCTAGCTCCTCCATGAGCCGGTCCCGGTGCACCTTGGCCAGGATGCTGGCCGCAGCCACGCTGGGGCTATGCTGGTCCGCCTTGGGAGGAGCCAGGAGGGGCAAGGAGGTGGCCACCTGGAGGTAATCGGTGACCAGGGCCTCCGGAGGAGGGTGCAAAAGGGCCAAGGCCCTTTGGGCCGCAAGGAGGGTGGCCCTTAGGACCCCCAGTCGGTCCACCTCCGCCACCTCCGCTACCCCCAAGGCGTAGGTCAAGGCCACCCCCTTCACCTCCTCCGCCAGGCGCTGGCGTTCCTCAGGCCTTAGAAGCTTGGAATCCCGAAAGGGGTAGCGGCCAGGCGGTAGGATCACCGCCCCCACCACGATGGGCCCCGCCCAGGCTCCCCGGCCCGCCTCGTCTATCCCGGCCACCCTTAGGCCCATGGCCCAGAAGGACGCCTCGAGGCCCTCCATCCCTTGGCATTATGCCTCTCCCCCAGGGTTGACACCCCCGGTTATATTCTGGATACACTTTATATATGCTCCCCCTTGCCCTCCTTATGGCATCCGCGCTGGCGCTGGGCCTCTCCCTAGCCCAGGAGGTGGTGGTCCAGACCCCCCTGGGCCCAGCCCAAGGCCAGGTGGAAAAGGGAGCCATCGCTTTCTATGGGCTTCCCTATGCAGAGGCGGGCCGCTTCCAAGCCCCTAGGCCCGTGGCCTCCTGGCCCAAAGGGGTGGGGAAGGAAAGGCTCTCCTGCCCCCAAAGACCAGGCACCACTGCCCGCCTAGGAGGGTACATCCCTCCGCAACAGGAAGACTGCCTGGTCCTTAACCTCTTTCTACCCCTAAGGCCCCCACCCCCAGGGGGGTTCCCGGTGATGGTTTACCTGCACGGGGGCGGCTTCACCTCAGGAAGCGCCGCCGAGCCCCTTTATGGGGGGCACCTCTTAGCCCAGGAAGGGGTGGTGGTGGTCTCGGTGAACTATCGCCTGGGGCCCTTGGGGTTCTTGGCCCTTCCCGCCTTGGCCCAAGAAGACCCTCGGGCCGTGGGCAACTATGGGCTTTTAGACGTAATAGAGGCCCTCCGCTTTACCCAGCGCTACATCCCATTCTTTGGCGGCAACCCGCAGAACGTCACCCTCTTCGGGGAATCGGCGGGGGCCATGCTGGCCTGCGCCCTGCTGGCCACCCCGGAGGCCCAAGGGCTATTCCACAAGGCCATCCTCCAATCGGGAGGGTGCCAAGAGGTGCGCCCCTTGGAGGGAGACCTCGCCTTTGGGGAAAGGTGGGCCAAGCGCCTTGGCTGCCCACCAGACGACCTGGTCTGCCTAAGGAGCCTTCCCCTGACGCGCCTTTTCCCCAGGGAACCCCCCCCGGGGCCCCCCGACATCACCGCCTCGGCCCTGGGCTTTCCCCTTTCCCCCTATAAGCCCCACCTGGGTCCCCTGCTTCCGGAAAGCCCCGAGGAGTCCCTAAGAAAGGGCTGGGCTCGAGGCATCCCCCTCCTTGTGGAGGCCAACGGGGAAGAGCTTAGCTTCCCCGGCCTAGCCAGGCTTTTGGGACCCAGGTCCTGGGAGGAGTTCGGCAAGAGACTCGCTGCCCAAGGCCTTTCCCAAAAGGCCCAGGAAGCCCTAGTCGCCGCCTACCGGAAACGCTTTGCCGATCCTCAAAGGGCCTGGGGGGAGACCCAGACGGACCTTCTTCTCCTCTGTCCTTCCCTAAAGGCTGCGAGGCTGCAAGTCCCCTTTGCCCCCACCTACGCCTACCTCTTCACCTTCCGAGTCCCCGGCTTTGAGGGTTTGGGAGCCTTCCACGGCCTGGAGCTGGCCCCCCTCTTTGGAAACCTGGAGGAGATGCCCTTTCTGCCCCTTTTCCTCAGCGCCGAGGCCCGGGATAAGGCCAGGGTTTTGGGGAAGCGCATGCGCCGCTACTGGGTGAGCTTCGCCCAGGAGGGGGAACCCCGAGGCTGGCCCCGCTGGCCCCAGTATGGGGAAGGGTACCTCCTACGGCTGGACGAGCCCCCAGGCCTCCTCCATGACCCTTACCAGGAGAAGTGTGGTCCCCTCGAGGCCTTAGGGCTACTATAGGCACATGAAGCCCCGCGCCACCTGCCCCCTGGACTGCCCGGATGCCTGTAGCCTCCTCCTCACCCTGGAAGGGGGCCGCCTCGCCCGGGTGGAGGGCGACCCCCGCCACCCCATCACCCAAGGCTACGCCTGCGCCAAAACCTACCGCTACCCCGAAAGGGTACGGGAGCGCCTCCTCTACCCCTTGCGCCGGGTGGGCAGGAAGGGGGAAGGCCGCTTTGAGCGGGTTTCCTGGGAGGAGGCCCTAGGGGAGATTGCGGAACGGCTCAAGGCCATCCTGGACGCCTACGGGGGCGAGGCCGTTCTTCCCTACCACTATGCCGGCACCATGGGGCTCATAGAAAACCAGCACCCCTTGGCCTTTTTCCGGGCCATCGGGGCCAGCGAGCTAGAGGAAACCATCTGCTCGGCTGCGGGGAGCGCCGCCTGGGAGATGACCTACGGGCCTAAGCTGGGCCCCGATCCTGAGGAGGTGCCGGAGGCCCGTTACATCCTCCTTTGGGGCATCAATAGCCTTTCCACCAATAGCCACCTAACGCCCTTTCTCAAGGAAGCGAGAAGGCGAGGGGCCAAGGTGGTGCACCTGGACCCCTACGAGAACCTCACGAGCCGCTTCGCCGACTAGCACATCAAGCTTCGCCCGGGCACCGATGCCGCCTTAGCCTATGCCCTGGCCCACGTGCTCTTCCGGGAAGGACTGGTGGACTGGGAATACCTAAAGGAAGCCGCCACCGGGGTAGAGGATTTCCAAAGGGAAGCCCAGAACTGGACCCCAAGGAGAGCCGAGGCCCTCACGGGGGTGCCCAAGGAGACCATGGAGCGCCTGGCCCGGGAGATGGGGGAGGCCAAACGGGTTTTCCTAAGGGTGGGCTACGGCATGACCCGGCACCCCGGTGGGGGGAACGCCCTAAGGGCGGTGATCCTGCTCCCCGCCCTCCTGGGGGCCTGGCGCTACCCGGGGTGCGGGGCGTTGCTTTCCACCAGCGGGGCCTTTGCCCTCAACAAACGCTTCCTCGGGGGCAGGCACCTTCTAGAAGGAGATCGCCCCCACAAGGGCTACTTCCGGCCCAACCCGAAGGCGCGCCCGGTGAACATGAACCAGCTGGCAAGCGCCCTAACCCGGCTTGAGCCCCCCATCCGGGCCCTTTTCGTCTTCAACGCCAATCCCGCGGTGGTGGCCCCGGATTCGGGAAGGGTACGGGAAGGTCTTTTGCGGGAAGACCTCTTCACCGTGGTGCTGGAACAGGTCTTAACGGAAACCGCCCTTTACGCCGACTACCTCCTTCCCGCCACCTTCTTTTACGAGCACCCCGACCTCTACACCAGCTACGGCCACTACTACCTTTCCTGGAACGAGCCCCTGGGGGAGCCCGAAGGGGAAGCCAGGCCCAACACCTGGGTTTTCCGCGAACTTTCCAAGAGACTTGGCCTAAAGGAGCCCACCCTTTACTGGAAAGCAGAGGAGGTGGCGGAAAGCCTCCTCTCCACGGACCACCCCTATCTAAAGGGCATCACCTTGGAAAGGCTCAAGCGGGAAGGTTTCGTGAAGCTATCCCTTCCCAAACCCTTCCTCCCCTTCCAAAAAGGCCCCGTGCGCTTTAGCCCACCCCCTGAGGTCATTCCCACGAAGGCCCTTCCCGGCTACCCCTTAATCCTCCTCACCCCCCCGGCCCACCGCTTCCTCAACACCACCTACGGAAACATCCGGGCCCTTCTGGAAGCGGAAGGCGGCGAGCCCAGGCTTCTCCTCCACCCCCAGGACGCAAGGGAACGGGGGATCACCGACGGTATGCTGGTCTACATCCACTCCCCCCAAGGGAGGGTGGTGCGCAAGGCCCAGGTGACGGAGGCCCCCATGCCGGGCACGGTGGTCCTCGAGGGGACCTGGTGGGAGAAGTGGGCCCCGGATGCCAAGGGCATCAACCACCTCACCGCGGAAACCCTCACCGACTTAGGGGGTGGCAGCACCTTCCACTCCACCCCGGTGGAGGTGGAGCCCCTCCGCCTGGCCTGATTGCCGCCTGGGCTACGGTTTTGCTACCCTGGTTGGGTGCAGGTGCCTAAGCCCCTTAAGCACGCCGTGGCCCTGGCCGCCTGGTCCCATAAGGGCCTCCTCCTGGTGAAGCGCCCCGAGGAGGACCCCGAGTTCGGCGGGGCCTGGGGCCTGCCAGCGGTGAGCCTAAAGGAGGGGGAAAGCGTGGAAGAAGGGGCCTTGAGGGTGGGCTGGGAAAAACTGGGCTCCCCCGTGGAGGTTCTCCAGCCCGTGGCCTTCGGGGTGGAGGATCGGAGGGCCTACACCCTAAGGCTTTGGGTGGTGGAGGCCAGGCTCCTCACCGAGCCCCTCCTGCCCGAGCCCCAGCCCGGGAAGACCTACTACCGCGCCTACCGTTTCGGCACCCCTCAAGACCTTAAGGAGGCCGCCAGGGAAGGCTCCTTGTGCAGCCGCCTCTACCTGGCGGTGAAAGGCCTTTGCCCATAAGCCATGGAAACCCTGCTTCTCGTAAACCTATTCCACGAGCTGGCCCTAAAAGGGGGCAACCGCCCCTTTTTCCTGAAGAGGGCCAAGGCCCATGTGAAGCGGGCCCTAAAGGGCCTTAGGGCCCAGCTGGAGGCAGCGTGGCCCATGGCTCTTCTCTTTCACCTGCCCGAGGAAGCCTGGCCCGAGGCTAAGGAACGCCTACAGGACACCCTGGGGGTGGAGGGCTTCGCCCGGGTCCTGCGCACGCCTCCGGACCTGAAGGCCCTCGAGGCCGCCTTGGAAAGGGTTTTGGAAGGAGAGCGCTTTTTAAGCTTCCGCATCACCGCCAAGCGCTCCGACAAAACCTTCCCCCTCACCTCCCCCGAGTTGGAGCGCCTGCTTGGGGCCTTTGTCAAGGAGAGGACGGGGGCCAGGGTGCAGCTCAAGGGGGCGGAAAGGGAGTTCGTGGTGCGCATCCTGCCCCATGCCGCCCTTCTGGAGGTGGAGCGCCACCCAGGACCCGGGGGGCTTCCCCCTGGAGTCTCGGGAAAGGTGGTGGCCTTGCTCTCTGGGGGGATTGACTCCCCGGTGGCCGCCTACCGCCTCATGCGCCGGGGGGCCGAGGTAGTCCTGGTGCACTTCCACCCTTTTCCTCTCCTCTCCGGGCAAAGCCGGGAAAAGGCCAAGGCCATCGCCGAGCGCCTGGCCCGCTTCCAGCACCGCCTTACCCTCCACCTGGTCCCCTTCAGCGAGGTGCAAAGGGAGATCATCCTCAAGGCCCCAAAAGCCTACCGGGTGGTCCTCTACCGCCGCTACATGCTCCGCATCGCTGAGGCCATCGCCAAGGAGGAAGGAGCCTTGGCCCTTTGCACAGGGGACAGCCTAGGCCAGGTGGCCTCACAAACCCTGGAGAACCTCCATGTGGTCAACCAGGCCGCCACCCTCCCCGTATTCCGCCCCCTGATCGGTTTTGACAAGGTGGAGATCAAGGCCCAGGCGGAGCGCATCGGCACCTACCCCATCTCCATCCTCCCCGACGAGGAGTGCTGCATCCTTTTCGCCCCCAAGCACCCCGTGACCCGGGCCCAGCTTTCCGTGGTGCTGGAGGCGGAAAGCCGGTTGGATGCGGAAGCCCTCATCGCCTTGGCCCTGGAGGACCGGGAGGTGGTGCGCTACACCTGGCCGGGGCAGAAAACCCTACCGGAAGCCTCCGAAAGGCCCCCTATAATGGGGCATGGACCTCTTAACGGCTAAAGCCCTGCTGGAGCGGGGCGAAACCACCCCTCTGGCCCTTTTGGAAGAGGCCCTGGAAAGGGCCCGGGCCTTCCAGGACCGCAACGCCCTAGCCTACCTGGACGCGGAAGGGGCCAAGGAGGAAGCCCAGCGGCTTACCGAGGAGCTGAGGCAGGGAAAAGTCCGGGGACCCTTGCACGGCATCCCCCTCACGGTGAAGGACCTCTTCCCGGTAAAGGGCATGCCCACCCACGCCGGAACCCGGGCCCCCCTGCCCCCCCTGCCCGAGGAGGCCCAGGCGGTGAGGCGCCTGCGGGAAGCCGGGGCCCTCATCTTCGCCAAGACCAACATGCACGAGATCGCCCTGGGTATCACCGGGGAAAACCCCTGGACTGGCCCCGTGCGCAACGCCCTGGACCCCAGCCGCCAAGCCGGGGGAAGCAGCAGCGGAAGCGCCGTGGCCGTGGCCTTAGGAATCGGCCTGGCCTCCTTGGGCTCGGACACCGGGGGGTCCATCCGCATCCCCGCCGCCTTTAACGGGGTGGTGGGCTTCAAACCCTCCTATGGCCGGGTGAGCTTGAAAGGAGCCCTGCCCCTATCCCGCTCCACCGACCATGCGGGGCCCATCGCCAAGACGGTACGGGATGCCCACTTCCTCACGGAGATCCTGGCGGGGGAGAGCATTCCTTTAGAGGGCCCGCAAAACCCCACCTTCGGCGTGCCCCTGGACTTCCTGGAGGGCCGTCTGGGGGTGGGCGTGCGCCGGGCGTTCCAAAGCCTTTTGCAGGATCTGCCCTCCCTAAGGGCCGAGGTGAGGGAGGTGTCCCTACCCCTTCCCGGGGTCTATGAGGTCTACACCCGCCTGGTGCGCTACGAGGCCGCCCGCATCCACGAAAAGGCCTTAAAGGAACATGCGGAAGGTTTTTCGCCTCAGGTGCGGGAGGCCCTTTTGGCGGGGCTTTCCCTCACGGAGAAGGACTATCGGGATGCGGTGGCGGAAAGGGAGGCCTTGCGCCTGCAGTTGGTAAAGGCCCTGAGGGGGGTGGATGCCCTCCTCCTTCCCACCCAGCCCCTACCCGCCCCCCCCTTGGGCACGGAGGAGGTGGAGCTGGAGTCGGGGAGGAAGAGCCACCGGGAGGCCTTCATCACCCTTACCCTGCCCTTTAGCCTCCTGGGGGTGCCCACCCTAACCCTGCCCTTCGCCCGGGTGGAGGGGATGCCGGTGGGGCTTCAGGTGGTGGGCCCCTACGCCGAAGATGGCCGGGTGCTGGCCATCGGGGGCTGGCTCGAGGCCCGGCTAAAGTAGGGCATAGAGCAGGCCCAGGGTCAGAAGGGTGAGGGGCAGGCCCAGGCGGAGGTGCTCCCAAAGACCAATCCTCACCCCCTCCCTCCCCGCCCCCTCGGCCACGATGAGGTTGGCCACGCTGGCCAAGAGGGTCAGGTTCCCCGCCAGGGTGCTCCCCCCCGCCAGCAAGAGCCAGTCCTGTCGGTCCTGGACCAAGGGCGCCAAGAGCAACACCGCCGGCACGTTGGAGACCAGAAGGGAAAGAAGGGCAGCGCCCAGAAGAAGCCCCCAAGGGGTAGCGGCCAAGGGCAGGAGGTGCTCCACCAAGCCTAGCCTCCGCACCCCCTCGGTGACCACAAAAAGGCCCGCGAACATCACCAGAAGCTCCCAGTCCACCCTCATGAAGTACCGCTCCGAGCGGAGGCGGCGGGTAAAGAGGAGAAGCCCCGCCGCCACCAAGGCCCCTTGGGCCATGGGGTAACCTAGGATAAAGGCCAAGAAAAGCCCAAAGGCCACCCAAAGCCCCTTGGTCAAAAGGGGGCGGTGCAACCGGTAGCGCAAGGGGGGCATGGGGGGAAGAGGTTCCAACGAGCGCACCTCCGGGTAGAGGAGGGCCAGCAGAGCCACTTGAAGAAAGAGGCCCAAGAGGGCCACAGGCCAAAGGGCCGAAACAAACCCCAGGTAGGAGATCCCGGAGAGGCTTGCCACCACGATGTTTTGGGGGTTTCCCGTGGGGGTCATGAGGCTTCCCGTGTTCACCGCCGCCATGAGGGCGAGGAGGTAGGGAACGGGATGGAGCCCCAGGCCCCGGGTGAGGGAGAAGACCAAGGGGGTGAGGAGGAGGGCCATGGTGTCGTTGAGGAAAAGGGCGGAAAGGAGGCCGCTTCCGAAGGTGAGGAGAAGGAGGAGGGAAAAGGGCGTCCTAGCCCATCGCAAAAGCCCCTCCGCCGCCAAGCCAAAGAAGCCGGCATAGCCCAGGTGGGCGTTAAGCACCATGATGCCGAAGAGGAAGGTGAGGGTTTTGGCGTCCAGGGCCTCCCAGGCCTCCTCGAGGTCCAAGGTCCCCAAGAGCACCAAAAAGCTGGCCCCCACCAGGGCCACCCCGGCCCGGTTCATGCGGTATCCGGGGAGCCCCCCTAGGGCCAGGCCCAGGTAGGTGAAGAGGAGAACCAGGAGGCTAAGCCCTTCCCTTATCTCCTGGGAAAACACCATAGAGCTTCTCCTCCAACCTAGCCCTTACCCGGGGCCACTCCTCCCGCAGGACGCCGACTGCCCAGTTCACCCGGCCGGGCACGTACCGGCCCCTAAAAACTTCGGGGAAAACCCACATGCCACCCATTATGGGACCCGCCGGGCCCCTCGCGCGGGAACCCAGCCGGAACCGGCTTGGCCCTTAGGATCTGCGATCTTCCCCACCTTTACATGGGAAAACGCATCCGGACCTTTTTCCAAGGCTGGTAGTAAAATGGTGGCGAAAGGAGGTTAACTCATGAAAAAAGCTTTGGCTTTGCTTTTTCTGCCGCTCTCTTTAGCCTTAGCCCAAAACGTCACCATCACCTACTGGCAGTACGAGTTCCGCAGCAAGGTGGAGGCCATCAACGAGCTCATCCGCCGGTTTGAGGCTCAAAACCCTGGCATCAAAGTGGTCCACCAAACCTTTCCCTACGATGCCTTCCAGCAAAAGGTGGCCGCTGCTATACCTGCGGGCCAAGGGCCGGACGTGGTGAACCTGTACTATGGCTGGGCCCCTACCTGGGTCAAGGCCGGGTATCTGGTGCCCCTGCCCGATGACTGGATCCAGCGCCTGGACCGAGACTTCGTGGCCATGGCCCAGGCCGCCAAAGTGGGCGGAAAACTTTATGGAGTACCCACCGCGGTACGGAGCCTGGCCCTTTTTTATAACAAGGACCTTTTCCGCCAGGCGGGGATTGCCAACCCTCCCAAAACTTGGGAGGAGTTTATCGCTATAGGTCAAAAACTCACCGTAAAACAAGGTGGGCGGTTCGCTCAAATCGGCTACGGGATCGCCCCCGATGGGCAGGACCATCACCTGGTCCGGGAGGTCCTGGTGCGACAGTTCGGAAGCAAGCCCTACTCCGATGACGGAAAACGGGTCCTTTACCAAAACGAGGCTGGGCTTAAGGCTCTCAGCTTCTATACCGACTGGGTGCGCAAACACGAGATCGGGGTCCCCGGTTTCTTCCCCGGAAACAACGGCTACCGGGACGGGTTCATCGCAGGCAGGATCGCCATGATCGTGGACGGCTCTTTCGCCATCGGTACCATCCAACAAGGAGCCCGCTTCAACTTTGGAGTGGCGGAGTTGCCCTTGGAACGGGCAGGAGGGCGAAAGGCCAACTTCGGCTCCTTCTGGATGCACGGCCTCACCCCTTTGGCCACCGGGCCCAAGCGGGAAGCCGCCCTTAAGTTCCTGGCCTTCATCACCTCCGAGGAAACCCAGCGCTACTGGCTGGAAAAGGTGGGGGAACTCCCCGCCAGCAAAAACCTCATCCGGGACCCCAAGCTTTCCCTCCATCCCGTCTATGGCCCCTTCGTGCTGAGCCTGGCCTACGCCAAGGCGACCCCCTTTGTGGACGAAGCCGCCCAGCGCAAGGTGATGGTGGACGCCATCAACCGGGTTCTGCTCCAGGGCATGGACCCCGCCCAGTCGCTTAGGATAGCCGCCGAGGAGGAGCAAAGGATACTGGACCAGTTCTGGAGGTAGGGTGCGGCTCACCCTGGCCCAGCGGGAAGCCCTTTGGGCCTTGGTCTTTCTGGCTGTTCCTCTAGCCTTCTTCCTCTACTTCCGCATCCTCCCCGCCTTCCAGGCCCTCTGGCTTTCCCTTTACGAATGGCACGCCGACCCCTCACAAAGGCGTTTCGTGGGCCTCGAGCACTATGCCCGGCTCCTGGAAGACCCCCTTCTCCGCCGGGCCCTTTGGAATACCCTCCTCTACACCCTTCTGGGCGTTCCGGGCCAGATCGCCTTGGGCCTTATCATCGCCCTCCTGCTGCAAAGGGCTCCCTTTGGCCGGGACCTCTTCCGGGCCATCTACTTTGCCCCCTATGTGACCCCGGCGGTGGCCGTGGCCTGGGTTTGGAGCTGGATGCTTTCCCCCCATTTTGGGCTGGTCAACGAGCTTTTGGCCCTCCTGGGAATCCCCCCGCAGCCCTTTTTGCAAAGCCCGAGCCAAGCCCTGCCCACCGTGACCTGGGTGGTGGTCTGGCAGAACCTAGGCTTCCAGGTGGTCCTCTTCCTGGCAGGCCTGGAGAGCATCCCCCGCCAGTACTACGAGGCTGCCCGCATAGACGGGGCCGAAGGGTGGAGGCTTTTCCGCCACATCACCTGGCCTCTTTTAAACCCGGTCCTGGTCTTCTCCGTGGTCATCGGTACCATCGGCTATCTGCAGCTTTTCACCCAGGTGGTCAACCTGAACTTCACCGATCAGGGGGGACCCCTTAACAGCACCCTGACCCTGGCCCTTTACATCTACCAGCTGGCCTTCTTGCGCTTCCAACTGGGGTATGCCGCAGCGGTTACCGTCCTCCTCTTTGCCCTTATCCTCCTCATCACCCTGGTACAGCTCAGGCTCCTCACCCGGAGGGTGGAGCTATGAGGGTCCAAAACCGCCTTACAGGGTTTCTGGCTCTCCTCCTCCTCCTGTTGGGTAGCAGCCTTATGGTCCTCCCCTTTCTTTGGATGGTACTCACCTCATTTAAGCCCTTCCCTGAGCTCTTTGAACTCAGGTTCTTTCCCCGGGAACCCACCTGGGAAAACTACCGGGTGGTGCTCTGGGAAACGGGGTTTTTGCGCTGGTTCGGAAATAGCCTCCTGGTGGCCTCCCTTACCACCCTTTCCGTTCTCTTCTTTGACAGCCTCGCCGGCTACACCCTGGCCCGGCTCCGCTTTCCCGGCAAGAACCTGATCTTTGTCCTCATCCTTTCCACCCTCATGGTGCCCACGGAGATGCTGGTCATCCCCTGGTACGTGATGAGCGCGGAAAAGGGCTGGATCAACACCTACTGGGGGCTCCTCTTCCCTGGTCTCATCACCGCCTTCGGGGTCTTCCTCATGCGGCAGTTCTTTGAATCCCTGCCCCAGGACCTCTTTGACGCCGGGCGAATGGATGGGCTCTCCGAGTTCGGGGTCTTCTGGCGCATAGGCCTCCCCCTGGTGCGCCCGGCCCTGGCAGCCCTGGGCATCTTCACCTTTTTGGGCAACTGGAACGCTTTCCTTTGGCCCCTCATCGTGGTCCAGACCCCGGAGATGCGCACCCTTCCCGTGGGCATCGCCCTCTTCTCCGGAGAGGCGGGCACCGCCTGGAACCTGATCATGGCCGCCTCCAGCCTGGCGGTACTGCCAGTCCTCTTGGTCTTTTTCTTCTTCCAACGGCAGATCATCGAGGGCGTGGTCCTCACGGGGGTAAAGGGATGAGGGAGCTTCAGGAAATACTCAAATTGCTTCATCTCCCCCACCGGGGAAGCGCCACGGCCCTCGAGGCCGAGGCCTTCCGCCGCCTGCGGACCTTTTTGGAGGAACGGGGGCATGTGGTACACCCCCTTCCCTTCCGCGGGGTGAGGAGCTACGGGTGGGAACTCTTTGGCATCAGCCTCCTCCTCAGCCTCACCCCCCTTTCCCCATGGCCGCCTCTTTTAGGGGCCTTGGCCTTCTTCCTCTACTTCAATGGGGTCCGCCCTTGGGGTTTCCTTTTGGACCGCTACCCCTCGCAAAACCTTCTCACCTGGAAGGGCCGAGGGGAAAAGGCCCTTCTCCTCATGGCCCACGTGGACACCGCCAAGACCTTCTTCCTTTACCATCCCAAAAGGGTCCGCCACTTTAGGGCAAACTTTTTGCTCAACGCCGCCTTGGCCTTCTTAGCCCCCCTCCTTGCCCTTACCCCCTTGAGATGGCCCGTGGGCCTCTACTTTCTGGTCCAAGCGATTCTCCTCCTCCACCGAGAACTACGGGCCCCCTACGTGGAAGGGGGAAACGACAACGGAAGCGGGGTGGCGGTGGCCACGGCCCTGTTCCTGGAAACCGAGCCCCCAGAGGGCTGGCGGCTCGGCCTTGCCCTCACGGGCTGCGAGGAGGTGGGGACCTTAGGGGCCAAGGCCTTGATCCCCCACCTGCCCCCTGGCACCCTGGTCCTCAACCTGGACAACGTGGGCCGGGGAGAACTATTCTACGCCGAAGGGGAGGGCATGCTGCTTTTTGTTCCCTACCGGGGGGCGCTCCTGGAGGCTGCCCGGAAGACCCCGGGGGCCCGGCCCCTCCGCTACCGCCTGGCCTACTTGGACACCCTGCCCTTGGGGCAAAGGGGCTTTCCCTGCCTTTCGCTCATCCGCCTGGAAAACGGGGTGCCTCCCCACTGGCACTGGCCCACGGATACCTTTGCCCAGCTGGATGAAGGGGCTCTTAAGGACACCTTGGCCTACGCCCATACCCTTTTGCAAAAGGTCTTTAAAGGGTAAGCTCTAGACAAATGTTCCGCGTGGGCATCCTAACCGTGTCCGATAAGGGCTATAGGGGGGAGCGGGAGGACACCACCCACCTGGCCATCCGCGAGGCCTTAAAAGGAGGGCCCTTTGAGGTGGCGGCCTACGAGATGGTCCCCGACGAGCCCCCCCTCATCAAGAAGGTCATCCGGCTTTGGGCCGACCGGGAGGGCTTGGACCTCATCCTTACCAACGGGGGCACGGGCCTAGCCCCCAGGGACAAGACCCCCGAGGCCACCCGGGAGCTCCTGGACAAGGAGGTGCCGGGCCTTGCCGAGCTCATGCGCCTTAAGGGATTGGCGAAAACCCCCATGGCCGCCCTCTCCCGGGGCCTTGCGGGGGTAAGGGGGAAAAGCCTCATCCTGAACCTGCCGGGAAGCCCCAAGGGGGCCCGGGAATCCCTGGAGGCGGTGCTTCCCGTCCTGCCCCACGCCCTAAGCCTCATCACCGGCAAGGTCTGGCGGGAGGGGCACCATGAGTAGGGTCCCTGAGGCCTCGGTCTTCCTGGTGGTGGACGAGGCCAAGAGTAAGGCCCGGGAAAAGGGGCTAAAGCTCATAGACCTCTCCATCGGCTCCAGCGACCTTCTGCCGCCACCGGGGCCCATAGAGGCCCTAAGGGAGGCCCTTTCCGACCCCAGCACCTACGGCTACTGCCTGAAAAGCTGCACCCTTCCCTTCTTGCAGGAGGCCACCCGCTGGTACCAGGACCGTTACGGGGTACGCCTGGACCCCGGCCGGGAAGCCCTGGCCTTGATCGGAAGCCAGGAGGGCCTGGCCCATCTCCTTCTGGCCCTCACCGAACCCCAAGACCTCCTCCTTCTCCCCGAGGTGGCCTACCCCAGCTACTTCGGCGCCGCCCGGGTGGCCTCCTTAAGGACCTTCCTCATCCCCTTACGGGAGGACGGCCTGGCGGATCTCTCCCGGGTGCCGGAAGAGGTCTGGAAGGAGGCCAAGGTCCTTCTCCTCAACTACCCCAACAACCCCACGGGAGCCCTGGCGGACTGGGGTTACTTTGAGGAGGCCTTGGCCTTAGCGGAAAAACATCGCCTATGGCTGGTCCACGACAACCCCTATGTGGACCAGGTGTACGAGGGCGAGGCCCCTTCCCCCTTGGCCCTTCCCGGAGGCCGGGAGCGGGTGGCGGAGCTCTTTAGCCTCTCCAAAAGCTACCACCTGGCGGGCTTCCGCCTGGGCTTCGCCCTGGGGAGCGAGGAAGCCATCGCCCGGCTGGAAAGGGTCAAGGGGGTCATAGACTTCAACCAGTATGCCGGTATCCTGCGCATGGGGGTCGCCGCCCTCAAGACCCCCAGGGAGGTGACCCAGGGCTTCGCCCAGGTGTATCAGCAAAGGGCCTTAACCATGGCGGAAGCCCTGAAGGGAGCGCTGGACCTCCTCCCCCCCAAGGCCACCATGTACCTTTGGGGGAAGCTTCCCCAAGGCGTGGACGACCTGGAGTTCGCCCTAAGCCTGGTGGAGCGGGGCGTGGCCGTGGCCCCAGGGAGGGGGTTTGGCCCCGGCGGGAAAGGGCATGTGCGCCTGGCTCTGGTGCAGCCCGTGGAGAAGCTTCTGGAAGCCGCCCGCATCCTAAAAGAAGCCTTGGATTGAGCTTTCTCCCTGCCCGCCAACCAAGCCGCAGGATCCGCCGGGGTGCCCAGGACGGGGCCGCCCTATTGCCACCTTTCCTCCGGGGGAAGCCCCAAAAGGGCCCGCTTCACCTCCCCCACCAGATACAGGCTTCCCGCCACCACCACCCGGTCCTCCAGGGCCAAGGCCTTTTCCAAGGCCTTCAGGGGATCCTCCTCCACCAGGGCCCCGGGGAAAAGGGGGAGAAGGGCCTTGGGGTCTTGGCTCCTAGGGGAAGCGTAGCGGGTGAGGACCACCGGCCCCAATCCCCCAAGGGCCTCGGCCATGGCCCGGTGGTCCTTCTCCCGGCTGAAGCCCAGCACCAAGACCGCGGGCAAAAGCCCGTGAAAACGCAAAGCTTCCCGCAAGGCCCAAGCCCCTTCCGGGTTATGGGCCCCATCCAAAATAAGCTCCCTTCCCCCAGGCCATGGGAGGCGCTCCAGACGGCCAGGGTTTTCCACCCGGGAAAGGCCCCTTGCCACCGCTTCCCAACTGGCCCCAAGGAGCCTCCCTCCCACCGCGGCCAAAGCCAGATTCTCCGCCTGGTGGGGGCCTAAAAGCCGGCTTTTAAAGGGCCTTTCCTCCCCTTTTAGCCGCAAGCGAAAGGCGATGCCCCCTTCCCAGGCCTCCACCCCTTCCAGGTCGAATTCTTCCCCCAAGACCCAAAGGGGCGTGCCCAAATCCTCCGCCTGGGCCTTCAGCTCCCCAAGCCCCTCCCCCTTAGCGGCGGTGAGGGCCGGCACCCCTTTGCGGAAGATACCCGCCTTCTCCCGGGCCACGTCCTTTAGGGTGGGACCCAGGATCTCCAAATGGTCGTGACCGATGTTGGTGACCACGCAAAGGTGGGGATCGGCCGCGTTGGTGGCATCCCAACGCCCCCCGAGGCCCACCTCCAGCACCGCAAACTCCACCCCCTCCTGGGCAAAGTGAAGGAGGGCGAGGGCGGTGGCCACCTCAAAAAAACTGGCCTCTAAAGCCTCCGCGTGGGGACGGACCTCTTCCAAAAGGGCCAACAGCATCGCCTCCGAAAGAAGCTGGCCCTGGACGGCCACGCGCTCCCGGAAGTCCACCAGGTGGGGGCTGGTGTAAAGCCCTACCCTTAAACCCGTTTCCTCCAGGATCGCCGCCAGGGCCCGGGCGGTGGTGCCCTTGCCGTTGGTTCCCCCGATGAGGGCCACGGGGTAGGCCTCCTGGGGGTTGCCCAGGCGGGCCAGGAGGGCTCGGATGCGTTCCAGGCCAGGCTTCACCTGGCCCTGCCGGGCGTAAAGCCAGGCCAAGGGATCCATCTACCCTTTAAGGGCCGCCTTGCAGGCGGGGCAAAGGCCCCTATAGGTCACCTCCACCCCCCTTACCTCCAACTGGGGATAGGCCTCCTGAACGGGGGCGAGAAGGTCGGGAAGGGGCACCTCCAGGTCCACGATTTCCCCACACCTCTCGCAGACCAGGTGCAGGTGGGGGTGCAGGTTGGCGTCGTAGCGGGTGGCCTCCCCGGCCTTGGTGATGGGGATAAGGTAGCCCTCCTCCACCAGGGCCTCGAGGGTGCGGTAGATGGTCCCCAGGCTTACCTTGGGCACCACCTTGCGCACCTCCTGGTAGATCCAAGCGGCATCGGGGTGGTTATGGGCCTTCCTCACCACCTCCAAGACAGCCTTGCGTTGGCGGGTCAAGCGCTTAAGCGCCATCTACCCCACTATACCCCAGGCCAGGGGGAAACTCCAGCAATCCTATCGGGTTTGGGCCAAAATCTCCCGCCCGCCCTGCTCCAGCACGTCCTGGGCCAGCTCCAGGCCCAGCTCCTCGGCCTCGGAAGCGTCGCCTTCAATCTCCGCCCGGATAAAGCTCTTGCCGTCGGGGGTGAGGACCATCCCCTCCAGAAGGAGGGTGCCGTCCTCCGCCACCTGGGCCAGGGCCCCCACCGGGGCCAGGCACCCGGCCCCCAGGCCCTTTAAAAAGGCCCGCTCCGCCCGTACCCGGTCGTGGGAGGGGTGGTGGTGGAGGGCATAGCAAAGCTCCTCCGCCAGGTCATCCCCCACCCGCACCTCCAGGGCCAAGGCCCCTTGGCCAGGGGCGGGAAGCATCACCTCGGGTTCCAGGAACTGGTCTATGCGGTTGCGCAAGTCCAGCCGGATGAGCCCCGCCGCCGCCAGGATGATCCCGTCGTACTCCCCATTGCCCAAGGCCGCCAGGCGGGTGTCCACATTGCCCCTGAGGTCCTTTACCACCAGGTCCGGCCGGTGGGCCAAAAGCTGGGCCTTGCGCCTTACGGAGCTGGTACCCACCACGGCGCCTTGGGGAAGGTCCTCGAGGCGCTTATACACCTTGCCCAAAAAGGCATCCCGGGGGTCCTGCCTGCGGGGTATGGCGGCGATCTTAAGCCCCGGGGGTTCCTCCGTGGGGAGGTCCTTCAGGGAGTGCACGGCGATGTCAATCTCCCGGGAAAGGAGGGCCTCCTGCAACTCCTTAACAAAGATGGCCTGCTCCAGGGGGCTTGCCCCCTGGTCCCCCCGGGTCTTGATGGTTTTCACCTTGAACTCCGCCTCGGGCCAGCTTTCCTTAAGACGCTCCACCACAAAGCGGGTCTGGGCCAGGGCCAAGGCGCTGCCCCGGGTTCCCACCACGATGACGCGCATACTTTCCCATACTACACGAGAACCCGAAGCCGGGCACCCCCTACTCCAGGGCCAAGCCCAAAGGATCCTGCAAAAGCGCGGCCAGATGCCGGCAGAAGCGGGCCGCCTCAGCCCCGTCTATAAGGCGGTGGTCATAGGTGAGGGCGTAGGGCATGATGAGGCGGGGCTGGAAAGCCTCCTTCTCCGGATCCCACACCGGCTTCATCTGTGAGCGGGAAACCCCAAGAATGGCCACCTCGGGCCAGTTGACGATGGGGGTGAAGCCCACCCCGCCAATCCCCCCCAGGTTGGAGAGGCTGAAGGTGCCCCCTTGCATCTCCTCGGGGGAAAGCTTCCTTTCCCGGGCCTTTTCGGAAACCTCCTGGAGCTCCTGGGCTAGGCGCAGGACCCCCTTTTGCTCCACATTCCGGATCACCGGCACCAGGAGGCCAAAGGGGGTGTCCACCGCCACCCCGATGTGAACGTAGTCCTTGTAGATGACCTCCCCCTTTTCCGGGTCCAGGGAAGCGTTGAACTTGGGGAAGGCCTTCAGGGTCAGGGCCAAGGCCTTAAGGAGGAAGGCGGTGAGGGTGAGCCTAAAGCCCCGTTCCTCCGCCCTTTTGGCGTAGCGCTTCCTTAGGGCTTCCAGCTCGGTGATGTCCGCCTCGTCAAAGTGGGTGACCATGGGCACCTGGGCCCAGGCCTGGGCCATGGCCCGCAGGGTGGCCTTCCGCACCCCGCTCATGGGCTCGGTGCGCACCGGACCCCACTTGCTAAAGTCAGGGAGCTTGGGGCTTGGGGGCGGTGGGGCCTCGAGGGCCACGGGGGGCTGGGCCAACCCCGCCGCCCGCCTCACATCCTCGGCGGTGATCCGCCCCGCAAGGCCCGTGCCCCGCACCTGGCGGATGTCCACCCCAAGCTCCCGGGCCAAGCGCCGCACCGAGGGAGCGGCGGGGATGAGCCGGCCTTCCTCCTGCCCTACCGGGGCTGGGGCAGGGCTCGGGACCCCTGGGGAAGGCGCGGGCTGGACCTCTTCCTTAGGTGGGGTGGGAGCCTCCTGGGACAAGGGGGCCGCCACCTCCCCCGCCTCCAGCTCCAAGAAGGGCTGCCCCGGGCGTACCTCGTCCCCCACCTTCACCAAAACCCGCTTCACCACCCCGCCCGCCTCCGCGGGCACCTCCATCACCGCCTTGTCGGTTTCCAGCTCCAAAAGGGGCTGGCCGGGGGCCACCCGGTCCCCCTCCTGCACCAGCACCCCCACCACGGTGGCCGCGCTCACGTTGTCGCCCAGTTCGGGAAGCTTTAGCTCCATCCTGCCCTCCAGAATACCCCCTACCTCCGGTGGGGCGGGGTCTCCCTTAGCTCAAGCCCCAGCTCCTTCCGCGCTTTGGCCAAGACCTTAGCCGGCACCTGGCCTTCCTCAGCCAGGAGAACAAGGGCGGCGTAAGCGATGTGCCGGGCATCCACCTCAAAGAAGTCCCTTAGGGCCTCCCGGGTATCCGAGCGGCCAAAGCCATCGGTGCCCAAGGCGCAGAAGGGCCGGTCCAAGTACCCCCTTATGAGGTTGGGCAGGGCCTTGAGGTAATCGCTGGCGGCCACCACCGGGCCCTCGTGGCCTTCCAAGACCTCGGCCACATAGGGCCTCCGGGCCTTCCCCAAAAGCCTGCGCTCCCTTTCCGCCTCAATGGCATCGTAGTAGAGAGCCTTGTAGCTGGTGGCGCTCCAGACATCCGCCACCACCCCGTAGCCCTTCAGCAACTCCTGGGCCTTCGCCGCCTGGGGCAGGATGGGCCCGGAACCCAGAAGTTGGACCCGGGGGCCTTCCCCCTCCCCGGGGCGGAAAAGATAGAGGCCCTTCAGGATCCCCTCCTTCACCTTCTCCCGGGGCCCGGGCATGGGGGGGTGGGGGTAGTTCTCGTTCTCAATGGTGAGGTAGTAGAAGACATCCTCCCCCTTTTGGTACATGCGCCTTAGGCCGTCCTCGAGGATCACCGCCAGCTCATGAGCGAAGGCGGGGTCATAAACCAGCAGGTTGGGGGCAGCCAGGGCGTAGACCTGGCTCTGCCCATCCTGGTGCTGCAGGCCTTCCCCCTCCAGGGTAGTCCGCCCCGCCGTGGCCCCTAGGATAAAACCTTTGGCGCGCTGGTCGGCGGCCGCCCAGACCAGGTCCCCGATACGCTGCAGGCCAAACATGGAGTAGGTGATGAGGAAGGGGATGGTGGAGATGCCCCAGTGGGCGTAGGCGGTGCCGGCGGCGATGAAGTCCGCCATGGCCCCGGCTTCGGTGATCCCCTCCTCCAGGATCTGCCCCTCCTTGCTCTCCTTGTAGGCGGTGAGGGTGCCGGCATCCACCGGGATGTAAAGCTGCCCCTGCGGGGAGTAGATGCCCACCTGGGCGATCAGGGCCTCCATGCCGAAGGTGCGAGCCTCGTCGGGCACAATGGGCACGATGAGTTTCCCGATCTTGGGGTGGCGCAGGAGCTTGGCCAGGATGCGCACGAAGGCCATGGTGGTGGAGATCTCCCGCCCCCCCGTGCCCTCGTAGAACTCCTGGAAGAACTCCTCCCCCGGCACCTCCAGATAACCTTCCAGCTGACCCAGGCCCCCGGTAAACCGTACCCGGCGCTCGGGGACAAAGCCCCCCAGGGCCTTCCTACGTTCTAGGAGGTATTTCACCTCGGGAGAGTCCGGCCCCGGGTGGTAGTAGGGAAGCTCCGATAGCCTTTCCTCGGGGATGGGGATGCCCAAAAAGGAGCGCGCCTCCTTTAGGTCCTCCTCGGTGAGCTTCTTCACCTGGTGGGCCACGTTCTTGGCCATGGCGGTGGGCCCCATGCCGTAGCCCTTGATGGTGCGGGCCAGGATAACCACCGGGCTTCCCCTGTGCTCCACCGCCGCCTTGTAGGCGGCATGGATCTTCACCAAGTCGTGCCCACCCCGGCTACGGGTGAGCTCATCCAGCTCCTCGTCCGTCATCCCCTCGATGAGCCGCTTGAGCTCGGGGGTGTTGAAGAAGCGCTCCCTGAGCTCCTTGGCCCCAAAGGCGGCATAGCGCTGCGACTCCCCGTCCACCAGGGCCTCAAAGCGCCTCAGGAGGTGGCCCTCCTGATCCTTGGCCAGGAGCCGGTCCCAGGCGGAACCCCAGACCATCTTGATCACCCACCAGCCCGCACCCCTATACAGCCTTTCCAGCTCCTGGATGATCTTGGAGTTGCCCCGCACGGGCCCATCCAGGCGCTGCAGGTTGGCGTTCACCACGAAGATGAGGTTGTCCAGTCCCTCCCGGGCCGCCAGGTGCAAAGCTCCCACGGTCTCCGGTTCGTCGTGCTCCCCGTCCCCCAAGAAGGCCCAGACCTTGGCGGTGCTCCTGGGCTTCAGGCCCCGGTCCTCCAGGTAGCGCATGAAACGGGCCTGGTAGATGGCCTGGATGGGGCCAAGGCCCATGCTGACCGTGGGGAACTCCCAGAAGTCCGGCATCAGCCAGGGATGGGGATAGCTGGAAAGCCCCCGGCCACCCGGCACCGGAGGGTGCACCTCCCGGCGGAAGTTCTCCAGGTCCGCTTCGCTTAACCTCCCTTCCAGGAAGGCCCGGGCGTAGATGCCAGGGGAGGAGTGCCCCTGGAAGAAGACCAAATCCCGGTCCAACCCCGCCTCGGGCCCGCGGAAGAAGTGGTTGAAGCCCACCTCGTACAGCTCCGCGATGGAGGCGTAGGTGGAGATATGCCCTCCGATCCCATCCGCCTTCTTGTTGGCCCGGGCCACCATCATGGCCGCGTTCCAGCGCAGGATGTTGGCGATGCGCCTTTCCAGATCTAGGTCCCCTGGGTAAGGAGGCTCCTTTTCCTTGGGGATGGTGTTGAGGTAAGGGGTGGAGAGGCGGTTTGCAGGGGTGTAGCCCGCCAGGTAGAGAAACTCGTCCAATAGGCGCAAAAGCTCCTCCACCCGGGCAAACCCCTCCACCCGGAGCACATACTCCAAAGACTCCCGCCACTCCCGGTTCTCCTCCTCCTTAAGCCGGGCCAGTTCCTCTGGGGAAAGGGCCTCTAGGGCTTCCTTGAGCACATCCTCCGTCATCTTCCCCCCTTTTGCGCAAAACTACACTACACCGACTCCTCTTCCCAGTTTGGGGCAGAGGCGACCCTTTGTCCAATAGAAAAGCCTGGAGCTTAATGATAAGCTAGCCTTATCATGGACCTGCGCCGCCTGCGGCTTTTCCTTCTTCTGGCCGAGGAAGGGAACTTCCACCGGGCTGCGGAGAAGGCCTACCTTTCCCAGCCCGCCCTTTCCCAGCACATCCAGGCCTTGGAGAAGGCTCTAGGCGTCAAGCTTCTTGAGCGCAGACCCTTCCGCCTTACCCCGGCGGGGGAGGTGCTGCAGCGGGAAGGCAAGCGGCTGTTGGCGGAGGTGGAGGCCCTAAAAGAGCAGGTGCGCCAAGCAGGGCGGGGCCAGCCCGGGAAGGACTACCTTGGGGAGCTCCGCTTCGGGGTGCCGGAAAACCTCCTTCCCGACCTCATGCCCCTTTTGGACCACCTGCGCCGGGGCTTGGGCCAGCCGGTGGAAATCCTAGAGATGCACACCCCTGAGCAGGTAAAGGCCCTCAAGGAGGGCCAGCTGGACTACGGCCTGGCAGGGCTTAGGGTGGAGGACCCTACCATCGGCCAGGAACCCCTTTTGCAGGTGCCCATCGTGGTAGCCCTGCCCGAGGGGCACCCCTTGGCCTCCCGAAAACGGGTGCCCCTTAAGGCTTTGCGGGAGGAACCTTTCCTCCTCCTCCCCAAGGAGGTCCTACCCCCCCTTCACGAGGCCTTCATGGCGGTCTTCCAGCAGGCAGGCTTCACCCCTAAGGTGGTCCGGGAGGTGGCCCGGTTCTCCCAGGCGGTAAGCCTGGTGGCGGCGGGGGTGGGGGTCTACCTCACCCTGGCTCCCTACCGGGTCTTTCCTCATCCCGGGGTGGTGCTTAAGCCCCTGGAGGAAGAGGCGGCCTTGCAGGTTTCCCTCATCTACCGCACCCATCCCGCTCCCCCCAGGCTTTCGGAGGTGCGGGCACTCCTAAAGGCTTTGGTCCTTTAGGCCTGAAGGCCCGGGGCCTCCGCCTCCCCCCAGGCCAGTTCCACCAGGCCGATAAGCTCCTCCACCGGCAGGCCATAGTCGCGGGAAAGGCGCGTGATCTCGTGCCCAAGCCTTCTCAGGTGGGCCAGCTGGGAAGGGCTGGCCTCCCGTGCCAGGTCCAAAAGCCAGGAGAGAAGGGCTTCCGCCTCCTCATCGGTGAGGCCGTCGGTCAAGGCTTCGTCCTCCAGAAAGAGTGTCGCCGGGTCTTCCTTCATCGCCTCTTTAGTATCTCCTCTTGCCGCACAAAACCCAACCTGCGCACCAGGGCCTCGAGGTGGGCGGGATCCCTGGCCGCCTTCACCTCGGCCTGGAGGCGGGCCACCCGGGCCTCCGCCTGCCGCAAGGCCTCCTCTAGCCTAGCCCTTTCCTGGGCCAGCTGGTAGGCCCTAACCCCCTCCTGCCCCAGAAGAAAAAGGGCGTGGGCCAGGCCCAGGGCGAAGATCACGTGCAGAATCCGGTAAATGGGCCGCTCCAAGATGGCTCCATTATATCTTCCGAGGCATATGGACCAAAGGTGACCATCTACCGGGAAGGAAACCTGGGTCCCAAAAAGAGGAGCGTTGTCTATACCACCCTTTGGGTTTTAAGGGTGTTGCATTTGCACACGGCCTGTGTATACTGGAATGGAAAGGAAGGAGGAGCCATGCCAAGGATGAAGGAAAAGGAGAACTACCGGGCGCGGCTAAAGGCGGTGGGGCTGAGGCACACCCTGCCTCGCGAGCGGATCCTCAGCTACCTGGACCGCAAGAACGTCCACCCCACTCCGGAGGAGCTCTATAACGGCCTCAAGAAGCGGGGCTACGACATCGGCCTCTCCACGGTATACCTTAACCTCCACGTCCTCCGGGAGCATGGCCTCATCTACGAGTTCCGCGACCCCAAGGGCCTGACCCGCTACGACGGCTACACCGAGCCCCATGTGCACCTGGTCTGCACCTCCTGCGGGAAAGTGGAGGACCTGCTCTTGAAGAACCTGCCGGAGCTGGACCTTTCCCAGGCACAAAAGGCCGCCGCCGAAAAGTCCGGCTGGTCACTGGAGGGTTTCCGCTTGGAGTTCAGGGGGCTCTGCCCCAACTGCCAGGAGTAATACCTTCCCCCGGGGCCAATCCCGAGAAAGTTTCCCCACCCCGCTTTATGGCAGGGCGGGGAAACTTTATGGTGTACAATCGGGACCCCCAGCCTGACGACGTCAGGCTGGGGTGGTATCGGTTAACCCCCGGGCCACCTCGAGGACCGTCCGCACCCCAAACCCCGTGCCCCCTTCGGGACCCAGGGCGTGGGCCTTTTTGGTAAAGGCGGGCCCGGCGATGTCCAGGTGCACCAAGGGCACCGTCACGAACTCCGCCAGGAAAAGCGCGGCGGTGATGGCCCCGCCATTCCGGTCCCCCACGTTTTTGAGATCGGCCACGGGGCTTTTCAGCTTCTCCCGGTAGGCCCTTTCCAAGGGAAGGGGCCAGACCTTTTCCCCTGCCCTCCTTGCGGCTTCTTCCACCTGCTTGCCCCAGGCCTCCTCGGTGGCGAAGAGGGCAGCCACCTCTTCCCCTAAGGCCACCACCGCCGAGCCCGTGAGGGTGGAAAGCTCCAAAATACGCCTCGCCCCTTGCCTTTCCGCATAGGCCAAGGCATCCACCAGGGTGAGCCTTCCCTCCGCGTCGGTGTTCATCACCTCCACCGTCTTCCCGGCAAGAGTCTTGAGCACATCCCCAAGCCGGTAGGCCCGGCCCGAGACCATGTTCTCGCAGGCGGCGATGTAACCCCCGATCTCCAGGGGAAGGCCGAGAAGGGCCGCGCTCTTCAGGGCTCCAAGCACCGCCGCCCCTCCCGCCATGTCCCCCTTCATGGTGGCCATGCTCTCCGTGGGCTTTAAGGAGTAGCCCCCGGAATCAAAGGTAAGCCCCTTGCCCACCAGGTCCAGCCTCTCTTGGGCCCCCTCGGGGGCGTATCGTAGGTGGATAAAACGGGGAGGGTGGTGCGAACCCTGGGCCACTGCCAGGAAGGCCCCCATGCCCAGGGCCTCTATGGCCTCCTCATCCAAAACCTCCACCTCTATGCCCAAAGCCCTCAGGGAAAGGGCGGCCTCCGCCAGGGCCTCAGGGGTTAGGACGTTGGGGGGCTCGTTCACCAGGTCCCGGGCCCAGTAGACCCCTGCCGCCACCCCCTTGGCCCTTTCCAGGTCCTCGGGCCGGGCCCCGGAAAGGTAAAGGGTTAGCGCTCTATCCTCCTTTTCGCCCTTGTAACGGTCAAAGCGGTAGGCCCCAAGGAGCAGGCCCTCCGCCAAGGGATAGGCCTCCAGAGCCTCCACGAGCACCTCGGGAAAGGCCAGCTTGGCCAACGCCTGGGCTAGCCTTCCCCCTGCAGCCCGGATGTCCTCGCCTAGGCCAAAAAGGAGGAAGTTCCCCTCCGAAGTGGCCAGAAGAAGGCTTTCCCCCGCCTCCCCCTTGAAGCCCGCCTGGGCCATGGCCTGGCGGAGAAGACCATCCAGACGGGCATCCAAAACCTGGCCCTGGGGGGTAAGCTCCCCCTGCTTGACCCATACCACCTTAAGGGGCGCCTTGCCTTCTTCCAGTGTGGCCGTCGTGGCATGTAGGGTGATCACGCCTGGAAGATACCACGCCCCCGTGGCAGAATGGGAGGGATGCGGCTTCTTCTCCTTTTGGCTAAGCAGGTGACCCTGGGGGGCTCGGCGGCCCTCGAGGGGGTGATGATGAAGTCCCCCTGGGCCTGGGCCCTGGCGGTGCGCCTGCCCGATGGAAGGGTGCACGTGGAGCGCCATGCGGAGCCTGCCCTAGGCCAGCGCTACCCTTGGGCTAAGCTTCCCCTCATCCGGGGGGTGGTGGCCCTGTGGGACGCCCTTTCCGTGAGCTACCGGGCCCTGGCCCGGAGCGCCGAACTCGTAGGGGGCGAGGAGGAGGTGCCCAAAGGGGCCCTGTGGGGCACGGTGGCGGTGAGCCTTCTTCTGGGGATTGCCCTTTTCATCGTACTTCCCGGTTTCCTGGCCGGCCTCTTCCTGGACCCTGCTCGCATCCCCGTCCTCTACAACCTGCTGGCGGGTCTCATCAAGGTGGGCATCCTGGTGGGCTACCTCCGCTTCATCGGGCGCCTGCCGGACATAGGGCGCTTTTTCATGTACCACGGTGCGGAACACAAGGCCATCCACGCCTTTGAGAAGGGGCTTCCCCTGACCGTGGAGAACGTCATGGCCCAGCCCCGCTTCCACCCCCGGTGCGGCACCACCTTCATCGCCTTCGTGATCGTGGTCTCTATCCTGGTCTATAGCTTCATCCCTGCCCCCGAGGTCCTCTGGTGGCGGCTACTGGCCCGGGTCCTCTTCCTGCCGGTGGTGGCGGCCTTGGCCTTTGAGCTCCTCTACTTCTCCGCCCGCCATGAGGATCCCCTTTCCCGCCTCCTACGGGAACTGGGATTCCGCTTCCAGGCCCTCACCGTGGCCGAGCCCACCCCGGAGATGGTGGAGGTGGCCATAAGGAGCACGGAAGCCGCCTTGGGCGAACGGGTGGTGGCATGAGGAAGACGGTCCTGGTGGCCATGTCGGGAGGGGTGGACTCCTCGGTTTCCGCCTACCTCCTGAAGGAGGCGGGGTACGAGGTGGTGGGGGCCATGATGCGCTTCTGGCCCGAGGAGCCGCCCAAGCCTTCCCTGGAACTCCCGGCAGGGCGGGCCTGGGAAAGCTGCTGCACCCCCGAGGCCGCCTACGAGGCCCGAAGGGTGGCGGAAACCTTGGGCATCCCCTTCTACCTGCTGGATTACCGGGAGACCTTTGAGGAGGCCATCATAAAGCCTTTCCTCCAGGATTACGCCCGGGGCCGCACCCCCAACCCCTGCGCCCGCTGCAACACCTTTGTGAAGTTCGGGGCCCTCCTCAAGCAGGCGAAGCGCCTGGGGCTGGACTACGTGGCCACGGGGCACTACGTGCGCCGGGAAGGGAAGGCCCTCCTGAGGGGCGTGGACCCCCGGAAGGACCAAAGCTACTTCCTGTGGGGCACCTCCAAGGAGGCCCTTCCCCACCTCCTCTTTCCCGTGGGGGGGATGACCAAGGCCGAGGTGCGGGCCCTGGCGGAAAAGGCCGGGCTCCCCACCGCCAGGAAGCCGGAAAGCCAAAACCTCTGCTTCGTAGCCGGGGACCTAAGGTCCTTCCTTAAGGAAAGGCTTAAGCCCCGCCCTGGACCCCTGGTGGACGCCCTTACCGGGGAGGTGGTGGGGGAGCACCAAGGGGCAAGCCTCTACACCATCGGCCAGCGCAAGGGCCTTGGGCTTTACAAGCCCCACCTGGAGCGGTACGTGGTGGGGCTAGACCCCGTGGCCAACGTGGTCTACGTGGGACCCAAGGAGGCCGCCCTATGGCAGGGCCTAGAGGGAGAAGGGGCTAACCTCCTCACCGAGCTCCCCGAGGAGGTGGAGGTGCAGGTGCGCTACCGCACCCTCCCGGTGAAGGCCCGAGTGGAGTCCCTAAGCCCCTTGCGCCTCCGCTTCGCCAGTCCGGTCTTCGCCGTGACCCCGGGGCAAAGCGCCGCCTTCTACCGGGGGGAAAGGCTCTTGGGGGGTGCGGTGATCCGCCAGGGGCTTTACAACCTGGCGGGCCTCGCTCAACCGGAAGGTTATCTCGAGGCCGAACGGACGATGGGGCACCTGACCTTTTCCTGACAAACAACCCCCATAGTAGGGCTGGGAGGTTTGAGATGCGAAAGCTAGCGGTCCTAGGAATCTTGGCTTTGGTAGGCTCGGCAGTGGCCCAAGGCACCGTAACCCTGGTGGGAGCAGGGGCCACCTTCCCCTATCCCTTGTTGGCTAAATACGGGGATGAGTACACCCGCCTCACGGAGGGGAAGGTGCGCATCAACTACCAGTCCATCGGTTCCGGTGGCGGTATCCGCCAGTTTCTGGAGCAAACGGTGCACTTTGGCGCCAGCGATGCTCCCCTTTCCGACGAGATAATGAAGGACGTGCGGACCCGTTTTAAAACCAACGCCCTTAACATCGGCTACGCCTTGGGAGCCGTGGTGCCAGCCTATAACCTACCCGGGGTACGGGAAACCCTTCATTTCTCCGGCCCGGTGCTCGCGGACATCTTCCTGGGTAAGATCAAGACCTGGAATGACCCTGCCCTGCAAGCGTTGAACCCCCAGGTGAAGCTTCCCCCCCTGCCCATCACCGTGGTGCACCGTTCCGACGGGTCGGGCACCACCTACGTCTGGGTGGACTACCTTTCCAAGGTTTCCTCCGAATGGGCCAGCAAGGTGGGGAGGGGCACCAGCGTCCAGTGGCCGGTGGGCATAGGAGGCAAGGGCAATGAGGGGGTAGCTGGAGCGGTGAAGCAAACTCCTGGCGCCATCGGTTACGTGGAGGTCACTTACGCTAAGCAGAACAACCTAAGCTACGGAGCCGTACAGAACAAGTCGGGGCGCTTCATCTTAGCAGACCTGCCCTCCATCAAGGCTGCCGCCAACGTGCCCCTCCCTGGGGACATGCGGGTCTCCATCACCGATACCCAGGCTCCTGACGGCTATCCCATCGCCAGCTTCACCTACATGCTGCTTTACGAAGACCTCTCCGCTAACAAGGCGGTGAAGAACGAAGCTGAGGCCCGTGCCCTGGTGGAGTTCGTGAAGTGGGTCCTCACTGAGGGGCAAAAGTACAACGAGCCCCTCACCTACGGGGCCTTGGCTTCGGTGCCCCAGCAACGGGCCCTATCCCTCCTTTCCCGGGTGACCTACGGGAGTAAGCCCATCGGGAAGGAGATCGTAGGGCGCTAGGCTTCCAATGGGGAAAGGGGTGGCCTTTCTGCGGGCCACCCCTTATCTTGAAAAGGGGTTGTCCATGAAGCGGCTTTACACCCATTTCGGCGACCGCGCCTTTGCCGGGACCCTGCTCCTTTTGGCCTTGGGAGTGGCCGTTCTGGCCGTTCTCATGGCCTTTGAGCTTTACCAAGGGGGAAGCTTGGCCCTAAGCCGCTTTGGCCTTTGGGGGTTTGCCCTTGGCAGCCAATGGGACCCGGTAATCCAAAAGTCCTTTGGTGCGTGGCCCTATATTTTGGGAACGGTCCTTGTAAGCCTCTCTGCCCTTCTTCTTTCCTTCTTTCCCGCCTTGGCCACCGCCATCTTTGCCGCCGAGTACGCCCCTAGGTGGCTAGCCCAGATCATCAACTTCCTGCTGGACCTCATGGCAGCGGTGCCCAGCGTGGTGTATGGGCTTTGGGGCATCTTCGTCCTGGCCCCTTGGATCCGGGACCAGGTGCAGCTTCCCCTCTACCTGTGGGCCGCGGAGAAAGCCCCTTGGCTTCTCCCCCTCCTGGGAAATCCCACGGGCTATGGGCTTATGACCGCGATCCTGATCCTGGCCTCCATGATCATCCCTTTCACCGCGGCCTTAGCCCGGGACGCCATCGCCCTGGTACCTCGGGAGCACAGGGAAGCAGCCTACGCCTTGGGTGCCACCCGCTGGGAAGTCATGCGCATGGCCATCCTGCCCCTGGCCCGGGGAGGCATTATCGCCGGCGCCTTTCTCGCCTTAGCCCGAGCCATAGGTGAAACCATGGCGGTGACCATGGTTATCGGCAACTCCCACAAGCTTCCCTACACCCTCTTCGGTGGAGCAGCCACCATGCCCAGCGTCATCGCCAACGAGTTCACCGAAGCCGTTGAGGACCTCCACCTCTCCGCCCTTATAGCCGTAGGCTTCCTGCTTTTTTGGGTTTCCATGGCGGTTAACTTCATCGCCGCCTACCTCCTGAGACGCCAAGAACGCCTGGTCAAAGGGGTGATGTGATGCTTCCTGCTGGTCAAGTACGAAGACCGGAAAAGGAACTGGCCCTTAGAGCCCGCTACCGCAAAGAACGCTTCATGATGATTTTGGTGGGCCTAGGCACCGGCCTAGCTTTCCTGGTCCTCTTCCTGGTCATAGCCTACGCCTTGGCCCAAGGGGCAGGTGCCCTCAACCTGGATTTTTTCCTTAAGGACATGCGTCCGCCGGGGGAAACTGGCGGTGGCTTAAGGCAGGCTATTGTGGGAACCCTGATCGTGGACGGGCTAGGGCTCCTCATCGCCTTACCCTTTGGCCTGGCAGCGGGAATTCTTTTGGCGGAGTACCCCGATCACCCGGTAAATCCCTTCCTGAGGCTCCTCTCCGATACCCTAAACGGGATGCCGGCCATTCTTTTTGGTCTTCTGGCCTTTGTCCTTCTCGTCAAGCCCATGGGGGGGTTCTCCGGCCTATCCGGCAGTTTCGCCCTGGGCTTCCTCATGATCCCCATCCTGGCCAGAAGTACCGAGGGGGTGCTTAGCCTAGTACCCAAGGAGATCCGGGAAGCAGGGCTGGCCTTAGGCCTTCCCCGCTGGCGCGTGATCCTTTCCCTTGTCCTGCCCACCGCCCGGGCTGGACTCATCACCGGGGTGCTCTTGGCCTTCGCCCGGGCGGCAGGAGAGGCAGCTCCGCTCCTCTTTACCGCTTTCGGTAGCCCTCTTTTGGAGCTCAACCCCCTTAAGCCCATGGATACCCTTCCCTTGCGACTATTTGCCTTTGCCATAAGCCCCTATGATGACTGGCACCGCCAGGCCTGGGCGGCAGGGCTAGTGCTCTTTGGGCTGATTACCCTGACCAGCCTGCTGGCACGGTGGGCCTCGAGGAGGATCTAAATGTTCCAGGACACCAAGGAAAAGGAAGCCGTAAGCGTGCACATGGAATCCAGGAGCCTAGTGGTCCGCTACGGGAACCGCGTGGGCGTAGGGGTTGGAAATGGGGTAAACCTCCCCATTTACCGGCACCAGATCACAGCCCTCATCGGGCCCTCAGGATGCGGCAAGACCACTTTTTTGCGCGCCCTGAACCGGATGCATGACCTAACCCCCATCGCCCGGGTGGAAGGAGAGGTGCTTTTGGATGGGAAAAACATCTACGCTCCCGGGGTGGACCCGGTACTGATACGCCGGCGGGTGGGGATGGTTTTCCAAAAGCCCACGGCCTTTCCCACCATGTCCATCTACGATAACGTGGCGGCGGGACTAAAGCTGGTAGGCATAAGGGACAAGCGCCGCCTGGACGAGGCTGTGGAACGGGCGCTCCGGGGAGCCGCTTTGTGGGATGAGGTGAAAGACCGCCTCCGGGCTCCAGCCAGCGGCCTATCCGGTGGGCAGCAACAACGCCTCACCATTGCCCGGGCCTTGGCGGTGGAGCCTGAGGTGCTCCTCATGGACGAACCCACCGCCAGCCTGGATCCCATCTCCACCCAGGCTATAGAAGACCTCCTTCTCTCATTGAAGGAGCAGGTGACCATCGTCATCGTAACCCATAACATGCAGCAGGCAGCCCGCGTTTCCAACTACACCGCCTTCTTTCTCAACGGGGAAATGGTGGAATTCGGTCCCACGGAAGCCATCTTCACCAAACCGCGGGATCCTCGCACGGAAGCCTACGTTACCGGCCGTTTCGGCTAAACTTGGGGGCATGTCTCCCCTTGGCCTCCTCTTCCTAACCCTTTTCAACAGCATCCTGGGGCTTTCCATCCTCTTTCCCATCCTGGGGCCCCTGGGGCGGGAGCTTGGGCTCACCGAGGTCCAGGTGGGTCTCTTCTCCACCGGCTATGCCCTCATGCAGTTTCTCCTTTCCCCTTTATGGGGAAGGCTTAGCGAGCGCGGGCGCAAGCCCATCCTCCTTTTGGGCATCCTGGGCTTTGGCATCAGCTTCCTGCTCTTTGGCCTGTTTGCCCTTCTGGGGCAAAAGGGGTTCTTCTCCCCCGGACTCCTCTTCCTCCTCCTTCTCCTAACCCGGCTTCTGGGAGGGGCCTTCAGCTCCGCTACCCTGCCCACCGCCCAGGCCTATGTGGCGGACGTCACCGGCAGGGAAAACCGCACCGCGGGCATGGCCCTCCTGGGGGCGGCCTTTGGCCTGGCGGTGATCCTGGGGCCCGCCTTGGGAGCGGGGCTTGCGGCCTTTTTCGGCCTCCTGGCCCCGGTGTTTTTCTCCGCAGGGATTGCCCTCCTGAACGCCCTCTTTGTGGCCCTGGTGCTCCCCGAGTCCCGGCCCCAGGGTTCCCGGGAGATGGGCCGGCTTTCCCCTTGGGAGGGCCACATCCTTCCCCTTCTCCTCTTGGGCTTTGCCCTGAACCTCTCCAGCGTGGCCCTGGAGCAGACCATCGCCTTCTACTTCCAAGACCGCCTAGGGCTTTCCGGGGTGGAAACCGCCAGGAGCGTGGGCCTGGCCCTGGTGCTTTATGGGCTGGTGGCGGTGTTTATCCAGGGTTTTTTGGTGCGGCGCTTCTCCTGGCCACCCCGGACCCTTCTCCTCACCGGGGTACCCCTGGGCCTTTTGGGCTTCCTCCTTTTGGTGGCGGCCCATTCCTTCCCCCTTCTGGTGCTGGGCCTGGCCCTGCAGGGGGCGGGGGTAGCCCTGGCTGGGCCAGGGGTGACGGCTGCCCTCTCCCTGGCCGTGGGGGAAGGGGAGCAGGGCCTGGTGGCAGGGCTCAACAGTTCCGCCCAGGCCCTGGGGCGGATGCTGGGCCCTATACTGGGTACAGGGCTTTACCGGCTCACCCCCGAAGCCCCCTACCTCCTAGGGGCCGGGCTTTTGCTGATGGTCCTCCTCCTCCTTCCTGTACTTTTTCGCCGGGTTAAGCTTTAGATGCACCTCATATCCTTTCGGCAAAGGAACTTCCGCAACCTGGCCCTAGCCGCCTTCCACCCTCCCCAGGGGCTTTTCGCCCTGGTGGGGGGAAACGCCCAGGGCAAGACCAGCCTGCTTTTGGGCCTCCACCTGGCCCTAGGGGGAGAGGTGCGAAGCCCTTTGGCCGACCTCATCCGCTTTGGGGAAAAGGAAGCTTGGCTTTTCGCCGAGGTGGAAACGGAGCTGGGCCTCTACCGCATAGAGCAAAGGCTTGGCCCAGAGGGAAGGGAGGTCTTCTTAAACGAAAGGGCCGTAAGCCTCCGGGCACTGCAGGAGCTTCCGGGCTCGGTCTTGGTCCTGCCTGAGGACGTGGAGGTGGTCCTGGGAAGCCGGGAGGAGAGGCGCACCTTCTTGGACCGCCTTATCGGGCGCTTTTCCCGGCGGTACACCGCCTTCCTTGCCGCCTACGAGAAGGCGCTTCGCCAGCGGAATGCCCTCTTAAAAGCGGGGGGCAATGGGCTTGCGGTGTGGGACCAGGAGCTTGCCCGTTACGGCACCGAGATCATGGCCCTTAGGGGGCGTTTTCTAAAGCGCTTCCTGCCCATCTTCCGGTCCGTCCACCAAACCCTGGCCCCAGGGGAGGCAGGGCTCCTTTTGGAGGAGACCGCCCCAGGGGACTTCCTCGAGGCCCTCCAGGCCCGGCGGGAAGAGGAGCTCCTAAAAGGCCAGACCCTGGTGGGCCCCCACCGGGACGATCTGGTCTTCCTGCTCTCGGGCCGCCCGGTGCACCGCTTTGCTAGCCGGGGGGAGGCCAAGGCCATCGCCCTGGCCCTGCGCCTGGCCGAGCACCAGCTTCTTACCGAACACCACGGGGAAGCCCCCCTCCTCCTGGTGGACGAGTGGAGCGAGGAGCTGGACGAGGGCAAGCGGCAGGCGGTCTTGGCCTACGCCCGTAGCCTTCCCCAGGCTGCCCTGGCTGGACTTTGGGCCCCCAAAGGGGTGCCGGTATGCTGGGTGGAAGGGGGGGTGGTCCTGGGCTAACCCAACCCCACCCTGGCGCCAGGGTGGGGGCCCCGGAAAAACCCCTCTTTGGGTCCATCCTGGGAAGTATAATCCCCAAGGAGGCTTACCATGCCCTGGCGGCTTAAGGAGGTGATCCCCGAGGCCCTCAAGAAGGCCGGGGGGAAGGAAAAGCTGAAGCGGGGCCTGGTGCTGGCCGCCTGGCGGGAGGTGGCGGGCAAGGAGCTGGCCCGTCTGAGCGAGCCCCTTTCCCTCGAGGGGGGCGTCCTCACCGTCCGGGTGGCTGACCCCGTCATGGCCCACCAGCTCACCTATAGCCGCCTGGCCCTCTTAAGGCGATACGAGGAGCGTTTTCCTGGAGCGGTGAAGGAGATCCGCTTCGTGGTGGGCGCCTTGGAACAGGAGGCGCCTAGCCCCCAAGAGGCTCCGGAAGATCCCGAGAGGCTCCTTTGGGCAAACCGCCGGGCCCTGGAGCTGGCGGCTAAGGCTCCGCCGGAGCTGCAGCAGAAGGTGGCCCGGGCCGCCCTGGCCCTGTTAAAACAAGACCGGGGGCAACCCTGCCCCATCTGCAATAGCCCAAGCCCCAAACACCCATGCTCCACCTGCCGCCGCCTTCTGGAAAGCCCTTGGGTGCGCAAGGAAGCCGAGCGCCTGAAGCGGGGCCGGCCCACCTCCCTTGAAGGTGAAGCCCTTCTGGTGGCCCGCCATCTGGCCCGGAAATCCCTTCTGGAGGAAATGGAGGCCCTCTTTCCCCAGGCCCTGCGGGACGTGGGGCTACGTCCCCTCCTCAAGGACCTGGCCAACCGCTTCCAAACCCTCTTCCCCGGGGAACCCTTGCCCGAGGCGGTGAAAAGCCTCTTGACCAAGGAGCCCTAGGCGTTCGGCGTTATAGGGGGCAGCACCGCATCTGCGGGGCTTCCGCCCAAGTTCTCCACAAAGAGGTCCTCGAGGTGTCCGCAAGAGCAAGCCATTAGGTCTTTAATACCGTTTTCTCATGTCTCGTTCCCCGAGTTCCACGGGCTTTTCCGGGGCCCCCACCCCGGCTTGCCCCAAGGTGGGGCCCAATCTCGCGAACGCTAATCCCTTCATTTCCTCCCCCCTTCCCCTCAACTCGGAAGCGCATCTGCTAGGCTCTAGCTCTAAACCCATAGGCCCTCAAAGCAACTTCCCCCCTCGGCAGTGGGGGAAGTTTTGCCTTCCCATCACGGTGGGCGGCAGAGGATTTGAACTTAGAGCCTCTCCGAGGGGAGGTCCACAGGGTCAGGTAACCCCCGGGTGCGCGAGGACATCCAGGGACAAGGTAAAGGGGGTATAACCAGGTGATGGGGGACGAAGAGGACGCGGTGCTCCTCCGCCGGGTGTTTTGGGGGATGAAGAGGCTCTCTTGGCCCTTTACCGTCGCCACGCTCCTTATGTGCACGCCCTAGCCCGGCGGATCCTAAGGGATGGGGAGGAGGCCAAGAGCGTCGTACAGGATACTTTCTTGCGCATATGGCAGAGGTCCGAGCGCTTTGACCCCTCCTTGGGAACACCCCGCACCTGGATCCTCACCATCGCCCACCGGCTGGCGCTGAAAGCGCTGAAGCGCCGCCGGGAGGCTCTGCCCCTCGAGGACTGGGACGCCCCCACGGAAGCGGTTGGGGATGAGGAGCACCTGGAACGGATCCAGATCTCCCGGGTGCTGGAACGCATGGATGGGGAGGAGCGGCGGCTCTTAGAACTGGCCTACTTTCACGGGTACAGCCATAGCGAGCTGGCCCTCCCGCTGGGGTGGCCTTTGGGAACGGTAAAAAGCCGCCTGCGGCGAGCGCTGGAGAGGTTAAGGGCACATCTATGACGACCCACCCCGATCCCGACACCCTTGTGGCCCTGGCCCTGGATACCCTGCCCGAGGAGCGGCGGGAAGCTATCCTACGCCACGTGCGCCGCTGCCCCTCCTGTCGGGCGGTCTACCGGGACCACCTCGAGGCCTTAGGCCACCTGGCCGCCCACCAGCCGCTGCCCATCCCTCCGGGGTGGGAGGATGAGCTACGCGAGCGGCTTACCCCCTCCCCGGCCACTCGGCACCCGGGGCTTCTCTCCCGCCGACGCGTGCTGGTGGCCGCGTTGGGGGCGATCCTCCTTAGCTGGCTTAGCTGGTTCGGCTACCGCGGAGCCTGCGCCCCTTCCACCAAGGCCCCACCCCCCACGGCGCCCCCTCCCCTGGCTGAACTAGAGGTAGCCTTGGTGGACCATACCTTCAGGCCCGATACCCTTCGGATAGCCCCAGGCACCCTTGTGGTCTTCAAGAACCAGGGCCAGGCTCTCCACACCGTAACCGAGGGCACGGGCCTTTTTGATAGCGGCATCCTGGCTCCTGGGGCAGAGTTCCGCTACGCCTTCCAGGTGCCGGGAACCTACCAGATCTACTGCAAAATCCACCCCTACATGACATTTAGCCTAGAGGTGGGGCCGTAGTCCTTCCCCGGCCCTCCGCTGGCGCCTCAGCCAGGCAAGGGGGTCCCACCATCCACCCCCTAAGGCTTAAACCCTGCCCCCTCTCCAGGCTGGCCGCACGGCTATCTTGCAGGGAAAGACCCCCCTGCTTATACAAGCCCGTTTACCCGAAAGGCCAAGGTACGGGCTGCGCCCATGGCACGAGCGGTTACGGGCGTAGCCCGGACCTTGCAGCTCGCATCTCAGGCTTGCACCTTGGCATTCCCTTGGTTTTGACCACGTGTCAGTATTTAATCCCGAGGCCCCCACCCTGGCGCAAGCCAGAGCGGGATGGTATCAGACCCCGTTGTCTTCTTTACAAAGTCTAGCCCTTCAATCCCCCGGGCCCTGCACCCTATACCCAGTCCCGCAACCCCCCCACCAAAAGCCCCAGGGCATAGACCAAGAGATCCCGGAAACCTTCCTCCCTCTACATCCTTGGCCCACCAATGGCCAACCCCTACTCCGGCCCAAACCGGTAACCACCCACAAGACTCCCCTTTGGAGCCCCTACCCTATACCCCAAATGCACCGCCAGCCTCAGCAACGGAAAGGACCCCGGATGCCTAGCGGACCTCCTTGAGGCTATAGCGGGTGCAGGGGTTACGGGGTTTGGAGAAGTCGCAGTAGATAAAGTAGGCTAACCAACCGTCCTTACGGTAGGCGATTTCTATGCGATTCTTCTCGTCCTGAAGGCTATAGAGGATCAAGTCCCCTTGGGCCACGCGGGCGAAGGTGTCCCCCCCTATGTTGGTCCTTCCCGTATGCCACACGGGGGGCAGGAGCACCTCCTTCCCCTCCTCTAGGCCCAGTCCGTCCAGGAGGTAGGTTTCCTCGCTTTTTCCCTCTGTGTCCTCCACCACCTCCGTCACCCGCCAGCGCCCGTTTCCCGCGGGCTCGATGCGGTAGTAGAGTCCCCCTAAAGCCACGGCGAACTGACGTCCATCCCCCACCTCCTTCCCGTAGCGAAGCTGCACCACCCGGTCAGCAGGGGGGGTGAAGGAGGGCTGGGCGGCGGTAAGGGTAGGCGACGGGGGCAGGGAGGGCATGCCCGGGCCCGTGCCCCCGGGCCCGGGCATGGGGTAGCCTGGGGTCTCTGGCATCCCGGGTGGGGAAGCGGGGTAGCCCGGCAGGAGGGGAGCGGAAGTGCTTCCCCCCGCCAGCTGTACCTGCCCTAGAAGCCCCTGGAAGAGGGGCTGCAGTTGGGCAAATACCTGCGCGGGCGCGGTGAGTTGCAGGGCGTAGACCCGGCCCCCATCCACGGTATAGACGGCCAGGTCCGTGTAGTTTTGGCCCTGAAAGACGATCTGGCTCAGCACCCCAAGGGCGGGCCTACCCCCAAGGGAAAGGCCCGATAGGGGCTGGCGTTGGGCCCGGATCCCCTGCTGGGCCAGGCGCTGCAGGTTGAACTGGTGGGCAAAGCAGCCCGCTCAGCCCGGAGCCCATCCCGGCGACCGCGTCAAAGTCCACCCAGCCCTGTTCCCGGAAAAACGCCTCCAGGCGCTGGATCCGGTGCCAGAGGTCATCCTTTGGGTCGCTGGAGGAAACCCGGGCGTAGCCCGTACCTCGCACACCGGGCCACCTACCGGGTTGGGCTCCTTCACCAAAACGGCGCCCGTGGAGAAGGGCACGGTCGGAGAGCTTTACCGCCGAACGAATTCCACGATCCAGGCAGCTGCCAACCTACGGCCTTAGCCGTAGGGAGGTTCAGAGGCCGGGGGAAGAGGACTAGGATGTTAGAATGGCCTGGGGTTTGAGACCCCTTCCCATGGCAGAAGGGCTTTCGTCCAGTACCCCATAGAGGCCAGGGGGGAGGAGCCTCCCCGGCCTGGCCGGAAGGGAGGCGCCTTTGTCCCTGGTGAGGATCTCCCCACGCTTCAACCGCTACGACCTGCTGGCCTTGGGGCTGGTGGTGTTTGTCCTGGCCCTGTTTCTTCAAGCTTCCAGGGAGGTGGCAGGCCCCTTTCAACCCCAGGAGATCTCCCTGAATCCCAGGCATCTCCCCGAGTACGCCCTGCGCACGGTGTTTCGCATGGGGATTGCCCTGGTGCTCTCGGGCCTATTCACCCTCATCTATGCCCCCCTAGCGGCCAAGACCCGCCTCGAGCCCCTATTGCTGTCCTTGCTGGACATCCTGCAGTCGGTCCCCATCCTGGGGTTTCTGGCCGCCACCGTGGCCGCCTTTGCCTCCCTCTTCCCTGGCAAGGCCCTGGGCTACGAGCTGGCGGCCATCTTCGCCGTCTTCACCTCCCAGGCCTGGAACATGGCCTTCAGCTTCTACCAGTCCCTGAAAACGCTCCCCAGGGAACTGGTGGAGGCAGCCACGCTTTTTAGGCTTTCCCCTTGGCAGCGCTTTGTGCGGCTGGAGCTGCCCTTTGCCCTTCCGGGACTGGTCTGGAACGCCATGATGTCCATGTCCGGAGGCTGGTTCTTCGTGGTGGCCTCCGAGGCCATCACCGTGGGGAAGACCGAGGTCCATCTTCCAGGAATCGGCTCCTACCTGGCCACCGCCATCGCCAAGGGGGACCTCACCGCTGTGGGATGGGCCACCCTCACCATGCTCCTGGTGATTCTGGCCTACGACCAGTTGCTCTTCCGGCCCCTGGTGGCCTGGAGCCAGCGGTTCGTCTACGAAGAGCGCCCGGGGGCCGCGGCGACTGGGAGCTGGCTTCTGAACCTGCTTCGCCGCACCAAGGCCATAAGCCGGGCCGTAGAGGGCTTTTCCCTTTGGTTGTTGGAGTCCCTCTGGTCGCTTGAGCGAAGGATGCCTCGAGGCTCGTGGACCCTCCCCCCTTGGGTCCTTTTGGCTCCCTTGGTCCTGGTAGCCTTTTGGGGCGGGAGGGCCCTTTGGCTCCAGATCGCCCCCTTAGGGCTAGGGGAGGTGGGCAGGGTCTTGGTCCTGGGCCTTTTAACCCTGGCGCGGGTGCTGGGAATCCTGGTTTTAGCCGCCCTCATCTGGGTCCCAGTGGGTATCCTCCTGGGCTTAAGGCCCAAGTTGGCGCAGCAGGTCCAGGCGGTGTTGCAGTTCCTAGCCGCTTTCCCGGCCAACCTCCTCTACCCCCTTTTCGCCTACCTCTTCCTTCGTTACCACCTTTCCTTAGAGTACTTCTCCGCCTTTCTCATGGTCTTGGGAACCCAGTGGTACATCCTCTTCAACGCGGTGGCGGGGAGCATGGCCCTGCCGGAGGATCTCAAGGAAGCAGCCAGGGTCTTGGGTTTGCGGGGCTGGACCCTTTGGCGCAGGCTTCTACTCCCGGGCACCTTTCCCTACCTCATCACGGGTCTCATCACCGCCAGCGGAGGTACTTGGAACGCATCCATCGTGGCAGAGGTGGTGCAGTGGGGAACCACCACCCTCGAGGCCACCGGGCTGGGAAGCTACATCGCCCAGTGGACCCTCAAGGAGGGGCAAGGACCCCATCTCTTGCTGGGCATTGTGGTCATGAGCCTGTACGTGGTCCTGCTAAACCGCTTCCTCTGGCGGCGGTTGTACCGTATGGCGGAGGAGCGGTTGCACCTATAGGGGGGAGCATGCTTTTGGTGGCTAAGGATGTGTCCAAGTCCTACCGGGCTCAGGAGGCCGCCTACCCCGTTCTACAGGGGGTAAACCTGGCCTTGGAGGAAGGGCAGATCGTAGCGCTTTTGGGCCGATCGGGGAGCGGGAAGAGCACCCTGTTGCGCATCCTGGCAGGCCTTATCCCCCCCGACAGCGGGGAGGTGTCCTTCAAGGGCAGGCCGGTGAAGGGTCCCGTGGAGGGGGTGGCCATGGTGTTCCAGAGCTTTGCCCTTTTCCCCTGGCTTACGGTGTTAGAGAACGTGGCCCTGGGCCTGGAGGCGCGGGGTGTCCCCCTTCGGGAGCGGATGGAAAGGGCCAGGGAGGCCATCGCCCTCATCGGCCTGCGGGGCTTTGAGGAGGCTTTGCCCAAGGAGCTTTCCGGTGGCATGAGGCAGCGGGTGGGCTTCGCCAGGGCCTTGGTGGTGGAACCCGAGGTCCTGCTTTTGGATGAGGCCTTCTCCGCCTTGGATCCCCTCACCGCCGAGGGGCTCCGGGGGGATTTCCTGGACCTCTGGCTGGCCGGTAGCCTTTCCACGAAGGCGGTCCTCATGGTGACCCACAACATCGAGGAGGCCGTGGCGTTGGCGGACCGGGCCCTCATCCTCCAAGGCAGCCCAGCCCGCATCGGCCGCGAGATCCCCATCCCCCTTCCCCACCCCCGCGAGCCCGAGGACCCGCGCTTTCGGTCCCTGGTGGACCAGATCTATGAGATCCTGACCCTCAGGGAGGTGGTGGAACAGAGGCTAGAAGAGGAGCTCCTGCGCCTTCCGGAGGCCCAGGTGGGGGCCCTCATGAGCCTGGCCGAGGCCATCGCCCGCTTTGGGGGGAAGGCCGACCTACCCCTTTTGGCGGAGGAGGAGGGTTTGGAGGTGGACGACCTCTTCCCCCTCCTGGAGGCCTTGGAACTCCTGGGCTTTGCTCGTGTGGAGCGGGGGGATGTGGAGCTAACCCCTGCGGGTATGGCCTGGGCTGAGGCCGGCCCGAAGGAACGCCAGGAGATGTTCGCCGAACACCTGGTGAGAGAGGTGCCGCTCCTGCGCCGCATCCACGGGTTGTTGCTCCAACGGAGGCGCCTCTCCCAGGAGCGGGTCCTGGCCTGGCTTCAGGACCATTTGCCCGCGCCCGAGGCCAAGAAGGTTCTTGGGGTAATCCTGGAGTGGGGCCGCTATGCGGGACTCCTAGGGTACGACGAACGGGCGGGGATCCTCACCCTACCCAAGGAGCCTCGAGCCCCCCAATCCTAAATGGCCCGGGCGGAGCCCAGCTGGGGTCTGACCCCCAAGGAGGCCTTGGGCCATCCCAGTAGGGAGGGCAGCCCATCCCGAAGAATGGGCTATAGAGAGCTCAGCCGGGAAGGGTCGCCTTAAGGTTGTGGTGGATAAACTAGCCCACGAGATGGACTTCATGGCGGTGGTTTTGCCCCTGTTCGTTTTCCCAAAGCGGTCCTAGGGACGGGGTTCCCGCCCTCTTCAGCTTGGGGATGCCCAAGGCCACAGGCTATGACTTTGGGGCCTTTCAGCGGAAGGGGTCCAGCCCGTCGGGGTTGCGCAGGAGGCCCGGGCCATCCCCTGGCGTATCCGTCTTCCCATACTGGAAGACCACCCGCTGGGTCTTGCGATCCAGAACCAAGACCCGGTGCCGCCAATCGTCGGTAAGGACCACGAGGCCATTCCCTAGCCCCACGGCCACCGAGGGGTGGTTGAGGCGCGCCTCCTTTCCCGTGGGGGCATAGCGCCAGAGGACGTGGCCTTTCAGGTCCAGCTCCAACACCGCTCCCGGAGACCACCAGTCCACCACCAAGACGGTTCCCCATGGGGTCAGGTTGGCGTCCGAGGGGTAGTGGAGGGGGAGGGGATAGGTGGCCAGGCGGTGGCCATTGAGGTCCACCACCGCCACGTCGTGGCCCACGATCTCTGTCACCAGGAGGCGGTCCTTGCCTAGGGGGAAGGCCCCGTTGGGCTTGTTGAAGAAGCCATCCGCGTTGCGGCAGGTGCCGGTTTGCCCGAGGACCTTGGTGAGCTTTCCCTCCGGGGTAAGGAGGAGGACGCGGCAGTTTTTGATATCGGCCACGGCCAGGAGGCCTGAGGGAAGGGGGACCAGGTCGTCGGGGTTGTTGAGCTGACCGGGACCCCGCCCGGGGCGGCCCGGTGTTCCGTAGAGCCAAAGCAGCTGGCCCGAGGGGTAGCGCACCGCACCCACCGCATCCACTTCTGGATCGGTGATGTAGGCCACGGGCCTCTTGGGATCCAGGAACACGTCGTCAGTGTAGCGAAAGGGCCGCGGTAAGGGGACGATGCGCACCAGGCGGCCCTCCCCGGAAAGCTCCACCAAGCGGTGATTTCCGGCATCCGCGATCACCAGCCCCTTATCCAGGGGCTTGGCCGCCAGGGCCGGAAGGAGGAACACCAAGAGGGTGTAGACCAGGGGGCGAGGCCTCATAGGCTAAAGGAAAGGGCCCCAACCTGAAAGGCGCCTGAAATCGGCCCAAGGGCGGCCTCCTGGGCCCGGATGCCCCTCCTCACGCCCCCATGGCTTGGACTAGGAGCAGGAGGTTTAGCCCGAGGACCAAAAGGGCCGCCGCCCAGGCCAGGAGGCGGACCGAAAAAGGCGTGGCCCAGGCCCCCATGGTGGCGGGGTCTGAGGTGAGGCGTACCAAAGGGAAGAGGGTAAAGGGAAGTTGCAAAGAGAGCACAACTTGGGAAAAGACGATGAGGGCCATGGGAGAGGCGTGCAGGGTCAGGGCCAAGGAGGCGGGGAGGACCGCCAAGAGCCGCACCAGGAGGCGGAGCCGGGCGGGGTTCGCCCGAGCCTGCAAGAACCCTTCCACCACCACCTGGGCCGCCAGGGTACCGGTGGTGGTGCTGGAAAGCCCGCTCGCCAGGAGGCCCACGCCAAAGGCCGTGGCCGCCAGGGGTCCCAAGAGGGGGGCTAGGGTGTGGTAGGCCTGGGCCAGATCCGCGATCACCAGGCCCCGCTGGTGGAAGACGGCGGCCGCCATGACCAGGATGGCGGCATTCACCAGCCAAGCTCCGGTGAGGGCCAAGAAGGTATCCACCAGGAGCAGGCGGTGTACCCGCTTCAGGTTTTCCCCTAGGCGGGTCTTCACCTGGGCCGAATGCAGGAAGAGGTTGTGGGGCATCACCGTGGCCCCCAGGATACCCAGGGCCAGGTAGAGGGCCCCTGGCTCCCCTAAGGTGGCGTTGGGAAGAAAAAGGGAGGGGAGGAGCTCGGCCCAACTCGGTTTGGACAAGGCTATCTCCACCAGATAGCTCAAGCCGATGATCCCCACCAGGGAGGTCACCGCGGCCTCCACGGCTCGGAAGCCGAAGCGCTCCAGATACAGGATGAGGAAGACGTCCAATACGGTGATCCAGGCGGCCAATACCAAGGGGAGTCCCAGGAGGAGGTTAAGGGCCACCGCCATGCCCATGAATTCCGCAAGATCCGTGGCCACCATGGCCAGAAAGGCGGTGAGGAAGAGGAAACGCCCCAGGACCCCGGGATGGCGAAGCCTCATATGCTGGGCCAGATCCAGGCCTGTGGCCACCCCTAGCCGAACCGCCAGGGACTGGAAGAGGATGGCCATGGCGCTGGAAAGGGTGACGATGAAGAGCAGGCTGTACCCGTAGCGGCTTCCCGCCTCGAGGCTGGTGGCCCAGTTGCCCGGGTCCATGTAGCCCACGGACACGATGAAACCCGGGCCCAGGTACCACCACCAGGGCCGGGGTTTAGGTAAACCTAAAAAACCCATACCGCCAAGATAGCACACTCTGGGGCCCGGAACACCCGATTTCAGGTTCCTTTAAGCTAAGGGATCCATGCTGGCCTTGGAGGTGCATATGGGAAGGCTGGTTTACAAGATGGGCGTTTTGGCCTTGGGATTGGGGTTTGGTTTGGCCTTGGGCCAGAGCGGGCAGGCCCTTTACGGGCAGTACTGCGCCAGCTGCCACCAGGCCAACGGCCAGGGTATTGCCGGCGCCTTTCCTCCCCTGGCGGGGCACGTGCAGGAGATCCTGGCCAAAAAGGAGGGACGCACCTATCTGGTGGACCTGGTCCTCTATGGCCTGCAGGGGTCCATTCGGGTGAAGGGGCAGACCTACAATGGCAACATGCCCGCCTGGGAGGCTCAGCTGAAGGACGACCAGATCGCCTCCATCCTCAACTACGTGGCCACCAGCTTCGGCAATAAACCTCCTGCCGGCTTTAAGCCCTACACCCCGGAGGAGGTGAAGAAGGAGCGGGCCAAGAAGCTCACCCCCAGCAAGGTGTACGCCCTGCGGCAATCCCTTAAGCTCTGATGGTGGCTAGGCTTCTCCTGGTGGAGGATGACCCAGACTTGGGGCGGGCCGTGGCCCAAGCCCTGGAGGAGTTCAGCTTTCAGGTGGTCTGGGTCACCTCCCAGGAGGAGGCTTGGGAGGCCCTTTGGGAGCACCCCTTTCAGGTTTTGGTTCTGGATGTCCGCCTACCCGAGGGGGAGGAAGCCGGGTTCCGCCTGGCCCAGGCATTGCGGGAGGCGGGCTTCGCCCAACCCATCCTCTTCCTCACCGCCAAAGACGCCTTGGACGACCGGCTGCGGGGGCTGGACCTGGGGGAGGACTACCTGCCCAAGCCCTTTGCCCTGCCGGAGCTGGTGGCCCGTATCCGGGCCCTCCTCCGCCGGGGGGAGGTGCGCCCCAGGCGGGTGGAGGTGGGGGACGTGGCCTTGGAGGTGGAAGCGCGGCGGGTCTTTAAGGCCGGGGTTCCGGTAACCTTAACCGCCAAGGAGTACCAGGTGTTGGAGCTTCTCTTTTTGAGCCCGGGGAGGATCTTTTCCAAAGAGGAGATCCTGGAGCGCATCTGGGGCCCCGGCTACGAGGGGGCTTCCAACCTGGTGGAGGTGTATGTGAAGAACTTGCGCAAAAAGCTGGGGGAAGGGGTCATTGAAACCGTGCGGGGCCTGGGGTACCGTGTTTCCGGATGAGCTTGGGCACCCGCCTAGCCCTAATTGCCGGGTTTCTGGCCGTGCTGGGCTTGGGGCTAGGCCTTTGGGCCTCCAGCGTGTTGCTGACCCGGCTGGCCTTAGCTGAGGTGGACCGGGCCCTCCAGCTCCAGGCCAGGGTTCTGCTGGAGGCGGCCCGGGCGGCCCCGGATCACCTGGTGCCCCCGGAGGTGGAGGACGAGGTCCTGGGAGGGGATTTCCCTGGGACGGCCTGGCTTTACCAGGGGGGAAGGCTGGTATGGCAGGGGGGCTTGGCCTCGGCCCCCGCCATGCTGCGCACCGTGGAGCAGGAGAAGGCCCGGAGCCTGGCGGGGTGGCGGGTACTGGCCCGGCAGGAGCAGGGCTACCGCCTGGTGGTGGCCCAGCCCCTAGGGGTCGTGGAGCGCTTAGCCCTCCTCTACCTGCGCCTGGGCCTGCCCCTCTCCCTTCTCCTGGGAGGGGTGACCGCGCTCGTGGCTTACTTTTTGGTGGGCCTGGCCCTTACCCCCTTGCGCCGTTTGGCCGAAGGGGCATCCCGTTTCCAGGTGGTGGAGCCCCCGGAGGGCAAGGACGAGGTGGCCCGCCTGGCCCAGGCATTCGCCAAGCTGCTCCGTACCCTTAAGGAGGAGAGGGAGCGGGAACGAGCGTTTTGGGCTCTGGCAAGCCACGAGTTGCGCACCCCCATTACCGCCTTTCGGGTGGGGCTGGAGCGCCTTCTTAGGGCCCCGAGCCTGGAACGGGAGACCCTTTCTAAGCTGAAAATCCAGGCGGAGCGCCTGGAGGCCCTGGCGGAGAACCTCCTGGCCCTTACCCGGGCTCAAGCCCAGGACCTCCATTTGGTGGAGGTGGACCTTAACGAGCTGGCCGGTGTAGTGTTTGATAGGTTTCAGCCCCTTTTCGTGGCCCGGGGCCGGGAATTGGTTTTGGAAGGCCAGACGGCATGGGTTAAGGCAGATCCGCGCCTGCTGGAGCGGGTGATGAACAACCTGGTGCACAACGCCTTGGTTCACGGCCAGGGCACGGTTTTCTTGCGAACGGGCCTGAAGGAAGGCCGGGCCTACCTGGAGGTGCAGGACGGGGGTCCAGGCCTCTCCGCCCGGGCCCGCGAAGGCCTGGGGATGCGGGTGGTGCGCCAGGTGGCCGAGGCCTTGGGGGCCGAGCTTTCCTGGGTAAACGAGAAGGGGCTCCTGGTGCGGCTGAGCTTCAGGCTCCCTTCAGCTTCTCCCCTTGCAATGGGCTCTGGAGCGGATGCTCCGGAGGTGAAGCGATGAAGCGGATCATGGGGTTGTTGGTGGCTACGGCCTTGGCTTTGGCGGCATCTACGGGTGGCCTTAAGGTGTCCAGCGTTTTTCCCCCGAGGGCGTTGCCTGCTGGGACCGCCCTGGTTTTGGAGGACGCCAAGGGGCAGGCGCTTTGGCAGACGGGAAAGGGGATGCTGCCCACGGCGGAGGAGCTCAACAAGGCGGCCTACGTGGTCTTTGCCCTTCCTAAAGGGCTCAGCTACCGCTACGCCATCGTGGGCAAGGCCTCGAGCCTCGAGGGCCTAAGGGTGCGGATCGGCAAGAACACCTACGCCCTGTCCACCCTGCTGAAAAACCGCCATGTGGCCATCGGTAAGGATGGGAGGCTTGAGGCGGTGAAGGCCTCGGCGCCCATGGCCCACGGCGGAGCCCATGTCTCCACGGCTGCGCCCAAGAAGCCCTAGGGGGGTTATACTGGGTTAGGGCGATGGAGTCCGCCTGAACCGCCCGCGAGGGCTGATGACTCCTACCGGCGTGCCGGTAGGAGTTTTTCCTTCATCCGGAGGGGGCCATGGTTAAGGGTGCAAAGATCCCAGAGAAGATCCCTAGCCTCATGGGGCCTTCTTCGCTAACCTACCCAGAGGTTTCCAGGCCATCCTACTTCCCGGACCTCCATCTGGACGAGTTGGAGGGGCTTCTTTTCTCGGCGCAAGCCGGATACGGCCTCGAGGGGTTCTTCCGTAGCCCCCTAAGGGATGGGGCTTCCCTGGCCCACCGCCAGGCCGTGGCCCGGGAGCTTGAGGAAGGGGAGGCCTCGCTCCCCCTTAGGGGCTTCCTGCGGACCATGGAGGCGGTGCGGGGGTTCCTGGGGCTCGCCGAGAAGACCCGGCACTCCTGGCAGAAGGCCCTCTACTTTTTGCAGGCGGCCGGCGCCTACATCGGGGGGCTTGAAAGCCTAAGGGGGGCCTGGGAAAAGGCTTTCCCGCGCTCGCAAGGGCTCAGGTCCTACGCGGCCTACCTGGTTGCCTACCAGGAGGACCCGGCCTTCTCGGCCTTTCGCCAGGAGGTGGCGGAGGCCAAGGAGGGCTTGGATGAGGTGCGCTATAGGCTTCACGTGCACGAGGGGCGCCTCGTAGTTCAGGCCTACCAGGGCGGGGAGGACTATGGGGAACGGGTCAAGGAGACCTTCCGCCCCTTCTTCGGGCCTGGGGGTTCCAAAGTACCCCGCCTCCCCCAGGGGGGGGCAGAGGCAAACCCCTGGCTGAACCACATCGAGGAATGGATCCTGGACCGCCTGGCGGAGCTCTTTCCCCAGGCCTTTGCCCGTGTGGGCTCCCTATATCAGGGGCACCAGAGGTTTGTAGATCCGGTCCTGATGCAGCTGGAACGGGAGGCCCGCTTCTTCCTGGCCTACTTGGACTTCATCGCCCCCTTGCGCAAGGCGGGCTTGCCTTTCACTTACCCCGAGGCCGGGGAAAACCCTCCCTACTTCGCCCAAGAGGCCTTTGACCTCGTCCTGGGGGCCAAGCTGGTGGCGGAGGGCAAAAAGCCGGTGCTTAACGACTTTCTGGTGGAGGGGGAGAGGATCCTCTTGGTCAGCGGGGCCAACCAAGGGGGCAAGACCACCTTCGCCCGCATGGTGGGCCAGCTCCACCACCTCTTCGCCCTGGGCCTTCCCGTGCCCGGAAGGAGGGCGAGGCTTAGCTTGCCTGAGCGGATCCTCACCCACTTTGAGGCCCGGGAAAACCCTGAGGATCCCAGGAGCAAGCTGGAAGCGGACCTGGTGCGCCTTAAGGAGCTCTTGGATCAGGCTAGCCCACAGTCCCTGGTCCTCTTAAACGAACCTTTGGCCTCGGCGGCCTTGCTGGATGCCCGAGCCATCGGTCGGTTTCTCCTGGATAGGCTCAGGGAGAAGGGGAGCCTTACGGTGATGGTTACCTTCCTGGATGAACTAGCCCGGCTTAAAGGGGTTAAGAGCCTGGTGGCGGAGGTGAACCCCAAGGACCCTGCCCAGAGGACCTTCCGAATCCGGGAAAGGCCCGCCGACGGCAAGGCCTATGCCCTTTCCCTGGCGGAGACGTATGGCCTTACGTATGACGCCTTACGGGGGCGTTTAGGAGGTGGCGCGTGAGGGTAGGCCTGTTACATCCCCAAGAGGACCTGGACCTAAGTAGGCCCCTCCCCTTCGCCTGGGAGGAGGTGGAGCACGACCTTGGTCTAGGAGCGGTCTTGGAGGCCATGGCCGAGGGGGATTCCTTCTTGGAGGAGGTGGCCCGAAAGGTATTGGCGCAGGGGCTGGCCTTAGACCCCGCGGCCATCCTCTACCGGCAGGGGAGCGTAAAGGAGGCCCTAGCCCAGCCCGAGCTGGTGGAAAATCTCTACCGCCTGGCCCACAAAACCTTAGAGGCGAAGCGCCGGGAAAGCTGGGGCCTTTTCCGCCGAGACCGCCCGGATCTCTACGGGGGCATAAAGGCCATGGAGGCCCTGCTGCGGGGCTTAAAAGAGCTGCTAGGGCTTCTTCACGCCTCCCCAGGGGATGGTCGCTTTTTTTCCCCGGGGTTTTCGGAGCTTAGCGCCCGCCTGGCCCAGCACCTCACCCCGCGGTTTTTCCAGGAAGCGGAAGCCCACCTCCAGGCTCTGCGCTTCCCGCGCGGGGTATGGATGGCAGCCCGCTTGGGCCCGGAGGGGAGGGGGCAGGATTACGTGCTCCTCAACCCCTCCCCGCCCAGGCGGCGTTGGCCTTTGGGGAGAGGGCCTAAGGCCTTTACCCTCACCCTCCACCCCCGGGATGAATCGGGGGCGAGGATCCTGGGGGAGATACGGGAACATGGGGTCTACGCGGCCGCTTGGGCCTTGGCCGCGGCGGTGGAGGAGGTTACCCGGTTTTTCGAGGCCCTTAGGGCCGAGGTGGGCTTCCTCCTAGGGGCCGTACACCTCTTCCGGCGCCTCCAGTCCCTGGGTCTTCCCCTGGCCTTTCCCTTTCCCAGCCGGGGGACGCGCCTAGCCTTCCGCAACCTGTACGATGTGGGCTTGGCCCTACGCCAAGGCCATGCGGTGGGCAACGACCTCGAGGCCCATGGGAGAAACCCCATCCTGATCACCGGGGCCAACCGGGGGGGCAAGACCACCTTCCTAAGAAGCCTGGGCCTCGCCCAGCTCATGATGCAGGCCGGGCTTTTCGTAGGGGGGGAGGCCTTCGAAAGCGGGGTGGTGGACGGCCTTTTCACCCACTTCAAGCGGGAAGAGGACCCGGCCTTGGAGGCGGGCAAGCTCGAGGAGGAACTGAAACGGCTGAGCCGCCTGGTGGACCGCCTAACCCCTGCTCCCCTTTTCCTCTTCAACGAGAGCTTTGCCGCCACCAACGAACCGGAGGGATCGGAGCTTGGGGTTGGGGTGATCCGGGCCTTGGTGGAGCGGGGGGTGCGGGTGGTGTTCGTCACCCACTTCTACACCCTGGCCGCGGCCTTCATGGGAGATCCAAAGGCCTTTTTCCTGAGGGCAGAGCGGCTTCCCGACGGCCGGCGCACCTACCGCTTGCAGCCGGCTCCACCCGAGCCCACCGCCTATGGCCAGGACCTTCTGCGCCAGATCTTCGGCCATGGGACGTAGGGAACCCACGCCTCCGCTTTGGAGCCCCTCCTCGCCCCAGGTGGCCAGAAACCTCTGCCAGTTGCTGCCGAAGCCGTTCCAGGGTTTGCATCCTGAGGATTTTTGCGATGTGGATTTAAAAGCCCTACGATCCCTACCTCCTAAGGCGGGCCAGGAGGCCCAAAAGGGCCATAAGGGCTAGACCCTCGGCCAGGAGGGCAAAGGCCATCACCTGACCAGGGGAACGGTCGTAAAGGAGCCCCATGGCCACGCTGCCCAAGAGCCAGGAGAGGCCAAAGGTGGTGTCAAACAGCCCATAGGCGAAGGCGGTGCCTCCAAGGCGGCCCACCCCGGCCCGCATCACGCTTTCCTGAAGGCCCACGGCCCCGCCCCAAAGTAGGCTTCCTAGCCACCAGAGGCCCGGGCCATCGCCTAGGAGGAGGACCGGGGAGGCCAGGGCCAGAAGGGGTGCCAGGAGGAGGAGCCTAAGACCCCAGCGGTCAAAGAGGAAGCCCGCCAGGAGGGCAAAAAGGGCATCGGCTCCCATGGCCAAAGCATAAAAAAGGGGGATGTGCACCGGGTCCGCCCCCGCTTTACCCAGGTGGAAGGCCAGGAGCTGAAAGTGGACCAGGCCCAGGGCAAAGAGGGCGGTGTAGGCGAGGTATAAGGGCAGGTTCGAGGCCAGGCCCGGGCTTGGGCTTGTTCTCTCCTCCTTGGGTTCCAAGCCTTTAGCGCCCGAAAGGACCAAAAGGGCCAGGAGGGCGGGAAGAAGCAGGAGGGCAAAGCCCATGCGGTAACCCCCAAGGGCCACGCCTAAGGCCACCAACAGGGGGCCGAGGACAGCCCCCACCTGGTCCATGGTCTCGTGCACACCAAAGGCCTTGCCATACCCCACCTTCTCCCCAGCCCTGGCCAGGAGGGCGTCCCGGGCGGGAGTACGAAGCCCTTTGCCAAAGCGTTCCAGGAAGAGGAGGAGGCTAGCCCAGGCGGCGCTTGGGGCCAAGGCCAGGGCGGGAACCGATAGGAGGTTGACGGCATAGCCCAGGTAAAGGAGGGGCCAGTGGAGACGGAAGCGGTCGGCAAGGCGCCCAGAGGCTAGCCGGGTCAGGTAGCCCAAAAACTCTCCCACCCCCGCCACCAGGCCCACCAGGGCCCCGGAAGCCCCCAAAGCGCCCAAAAAGGCCCCGGATATACTCCGCCCCCCTTCGTAGGTGAGGTCCGCAAGGAGGCTCACTAGGCCGATGGCCACCACGAACCGCCAGGCTGGGTTCATGCTTCCTCCAAGGTTGGGGCAACGTTCCCTCCTTGCGGAGAGGCATGGCAAGCCGCACCCTCTAGAGTATAGGCCTTTAGACGCCTTTTTGGCCTGCGGCGGGGGAGGGCATGCCACCTTAGCCTCTGACCATCCCCTGACCGAGCCCCTATAGCCTGCAGGTGGTATGAAGCGTACCATAGCCGTCCTTGCCCTGGCCTAGGGCTTGCTCCGGCCCAGGAAGTTCAGGTTCTAGGCGTTTTCACCTTACCCCCCACGCCCATCCAGCGGCTGAACCCCCATCTGGGCCTAGCAGAGGTGGCAGCTAGCCTGGAGGCAGGCTGGCCCACGTCGGATCGGCCGGCCTTGGGCTCGGGGCTTTTCCACCTGGGCAATGGCCGGTTCGTGGGGGTAACCGACCGCGGGCCCAACGGGGATTCCCCTGACAAGAAGGGCAAGTATTTCCCCCTGCCCCGCTTCACCCCGAGCCCCCTCTTCTTCCGTTTGGAGGGAACCGGCATAGTCCTGGAAAGGTCCTTGCCCTTACAAAACCTGACCGGTAAGCCCCTCAGCGGTCTTCCCAACCTGCCCGGGGAGAATCTTCCCTTCCGGGACAAGGCCTGCCGGGAGCCCTTGGCCCTGGACCCGGACGGCCTGGACGTGGAGGACGTGGCGGTGGCCCCCAATGGGGGTTTTTGGCTGGTGGAGGAGAACTCCCCTTCTCTGGTGTATGCCAACCGGCAAGGGCGCATCCTGATGCGGTATGTACCTCAGGGATTGCGCCTTAACGCCAGCTACCCCGTGCGGGACATCCTGCCCTCCATCCTCCGCCAACGTCGGAACAACCGGGGCTTGGAGAACCTGGCCCTTTCCGCGGACGGCAAGACGGCCTGGATCATCCTGCAAAGCCCCATTGGGCCCACTTCAGACCCCGCTTTTGACCGGAGCCTGGTAGCCCGGGCGGTCCGGCTGGATGTGAGCGATCCTCTGCGGGCCCGGGTGACGGGCCTTTACCTGGTGCCCTTCTCTGATCCCGCCGACTATCCCAAACCAAACCGCCCCTGGGACATGAAGTTCAGCGCCGCCACTTGGCTTAAGGACCAGCAGATCCTCCTTCTGGAACGGGCCGAGGGGGGTGCCCGGATCCTGGTAGTGAACTTTGGCCAGGCCACCAACCTCCTGGACCGGCCTGATGGGGATACCGACCGTCTGGACCGGGCGGGGGTGGACTATGCCGCCTTGGGGGTTATCCTTCCCACCCGGCGCCTGGTCTTGGAAACCTGGAGGTTGCCCCAGTTTGACACGGATAAGTTGGAGGGGATAGCCCTTCTGGAGGATGGTCAGACCCTGGCCATTGTGGATGACAACGACTTTGCCATCACCGGAAAGGAGGGTCCCTCCAGGCTTTGGCTGGTGCGGCTCCCGGAAAGGCTCCGCTAGCCCCTGGCCATGCGGAACTTCCCACCCTGGCCAACGCCAGGGTGGGCCCTACTTAACAAGGGTTCCTCCTCAAGGGCTCGCCGCTGGGGGCGCGAAGGAGGCTGCCTCTAAGGTCTTGAGAAATTTTAGGGATGGGGTTGGGTCCTCCCGCACCTCCAACACCAGGGTGCGGTCCAGATAGGGGGGAAGCCATATGCTATGGCCCAGGACTCCTTCCCCCAGTTGCCCGTGGCCGTCATAAACGCCGTCGTTATCGTTCAGATGGAGGTGTCCCGGGTCCAGGGCCAACCAGGGGGTGGGATCGGGGGTCCGGCTGAACACCCGGGCGTAGGCGGCATCAAAACAGAAACCCAGTTCAGGGTAGGCCACCAGGAGGGGCTCCAGGCCCTCGGGCCCAGGCTCGTGGGTGTTTTCCAAAAAAAGCTCCACTCCCAGGAGGAAGGCCCTGCGCACCACAGGCTTTAGGGCCTCCACCAGCCTTTGTGCCCGCTCCAGGGCTTCCTTCGGCGTACGGCCGTGGGGGATGCCGGAGTGGAAAACCGCCCGGTCCGCCTCCAGCTCCGCGGCCCTTTCCAGGCCGAAGAGGAGGCGTCTTAGGGTGAGGGTCCTGATCTCGGGGTCGGGGGAAAGGAGGTCCAGGTTCCAAAAGGGTAGGTGCACGGAAAGGGGATAGGCCACCCTTTCCCGAAGCCTTTGGAAAAGGCCGTCGTCCAGGAGGTGGGCGGGGTCCAGGTACACCTCCAGGCCCACCCCTAGGCCCTCGAGGGCATCCGCCCGCTCCAAGGCCTCGGCCACCGACAGGGCCACTCTTACGTCCATAGGTCTACCTTAGGAGGCTTCCGTCAGGGTCTGGTCAGCCGGGGTGGAATAGAAAACCCCTGCCCTTTTGGAGCAGGGGGCTAAGGGATTCTTACCTAGCGCATGCCCCTAGACCTTACAGGGAGCGCTTCAAGAGGGTTTCCCAAGTGGGATTGGGGTTCAGCTTCAACAACTCCTGGGCATTCACCTGTTTCCCCCCTTGGACCGCAACCCGCCACACCCTTATGAGATTGGCCTGGGGATCGTAGGTGACGGAAAAGAGGTTTTGCTTGCCCTCCAGGTAGCGGGCGATGGCGGGATCCTCTTGGGCGGCCCGTTCCACCAACTTCGGACCCCATACCCGGAGGTGGAAGAAGAGGGCCCCTCCGTAGTTGGCGCCTGCCAGGGCCTTGAGGGCGTTCTTGGTGAGGGCGTAGTTGACCTCGGGGCTGGCCTGACCCCCGAAGATGAGGGCTACGGCCTCTTCCTTTGGGCTAAGGGCGGGCACCTCTTCCGGGGCGGCGAAAGCGGTCACCTGGAGCTGACGCCGGCCCTCCAGGTCCAGGTAGCTGGAGGCCATGGACCCCACCAGGGCGGCGCAGATGCTGGTGTTGTTGGTGAGGATGTGGAGGCTATTCCACTTCATCTCCTCGGCCATCACCTGGCCAAAGGCCTTGCCGGTGTAGCCCCGTAGGACCATGTGCTCCCCAAGGGTCAGGGGCTGGGCCAACCCACCTTCCACAGCCGATAGAAAGATGGCAGACATCGCGAGCTTCCTCAAGGTCATACTCTTACCTCTTTAAGGGGCTGTTTCCCGTTAGCCCCTCTAATCATACCTAGCCGGGGTATATGGGTTCGTTCCCAAATGCACAATCCCCTGGCAAGGTGGGTAGCGAAGGTATTTCCTCCAGGTGGACTCGCCCTTGCGCTAAAACCTATACGGGGATGGGGTTTGCGCCAAGCAAGCTGGAGGCCCCGGAAAGGGCCTTGGACCGCCCCCCGTGGGTCTTGGAGGCCATAGCCGTAGCCAAGGGTTTGGGCAAAAGGGGACCGGGTTTCGAGACCCGGTCCCTTCAGCTAGAGCCCCCTAGCGCAGGGCTTGGGCAAAGGCCTGGGCCATGTTGAGGATCAGGTCCCGATAGGAGGCAGCCTTTTCCCCAAGGGCATCCACCAACACCACCTCGAGGCCCATGTTCCGTGCCAAGGGCTCCGCCTGGGTCTTGGCGGGGAGGGGTGCCAGGAGGTGGCGGACCCCCTTTTCCTGGGCCAGCCTCCTGGCCTCGGCCACCGCTTTGGCCGAGGCATCCGGGGCCTCAGGGTTGGGCACCACCACGTAAAGGATGGGGATTTGGTAGCGCTGGGTGAAATAGCGGAAGGGGTTTCGCAAGGCGATAACCCCGGCCTTTGACCGGACCTTCAAATAGTTGGCCACCTCCTTATCCAAATCCTGTAGGGCCTTTTCCAACCTTTGAGCCTTTACCTGGTAGAGGGCTTTTCCGGCCGGGTCCGCCTTGGTTAGGGCTTCCGCCAAGGGGGGCACGACCCTGGCCATGAGCACTGGGTCCACCCAGATGTGGGGGTCGGGTCCCGCTGGGGTGGCGATGAGGTAAGCCCTCACCGCGTCCGCCACCTGGAAGACGGGCACACTGAGGTTGTTGGGACGGACCAGTTTGTCCACCACCCACTTGTCCAGGCCAGCCCCGTTGGCCACCACCAGCCTGGCCTGGGCCACCTCCTTCACCTGAGAGGGGGTGGGTTCGTAGACGTGGGGGTTGAAGGATGGGGGTACCAGCACGCTGACCTGCATCCGGTCTCCCACCAGCTCCTGGAGCAAGAACCGGTAGGGCTCTATGGTCACCACCACCGTGGGCTTCTGGGCGAAAGCCGCCGCCATCACCAGAAGGAAGGCCATCAAGGGGGCTCTCATGTTCCACCTCCGGCCCCACCGTATACCCGGCGGGGGTACGGCTTATTGATACTGAGTTATCGTTTACTTTGTCAACACCCCCACGGGGCTGGGAGGAGGGGCCACAGGGGGTTTAGCCCCTTCCTGATGGACCCCCGACACGGACCGCGTACCCACATGCACGCCGCCTTTGCCCAGGGGGCTACGGGGCGGTGAAGGGCCCCGAGGAGCTGGCC
>NZ_JAKTNR010000010.1:0-10921 GCF_022760855.1 Thermus albus | reverse complement strand
CCTCTTACCGCAACGGCTTTGTCCTCCAGGTAGAGGCGGGCCGGATTGACCACGCCAACCACTTGAACGACCCCGCCGCCACCCTCTGGGACGTGCTGGCGGCCCACGAGACCCTGGAGCACCTTAGGAAAGACCCCTTCCATACCGCCCCACCCCGGACCAAGCCAGGGTGGGGCGGCATCCTGCTGGAGGTGGAGCAACCCACTAGAAAATTAAAGGGCCCGGGTGGCCTCGAGGACCAAAGCCCTTGGCACTGATATAGGATATCCCCATGCGCCCCGTTGGGATGGCCGCCCGGCGCCGCACCCGCGAAGGCATCATAGTAGAGCGGCTTTGGGGTCCCCCAAAACCCCACCATCTGCAGCCACTGAAGAGTCAGGGCCTCACCCGTATGCCCCCACCGCCCAAGGAGCCAGAGGCTTTAGAACGGACCCTCCCTCGTCTGGACGCTCTCCCCCCTCCTGGGAGCGGGGACCTGGACCCTAGCCCGTACGGGAAGGAGCCCTGCCCCCGTTTAGAGGAAGTCTCCCCTAAGCGGAACCGAAACGAGGCCTTCCTACCCCGTTACGGGGGGAAAGGGGCCTTCAGGGCCAAGAATGTGGCCCTCGGGGGTAACCTCTGCCAGGACCTGGAGGCCCGGGACTTCCGGGAGGTTCGGCCATCCCGGGGATTACCGGTGGAAGGCCTCGTGGGCGCTAGGATGCTCCCCAAAAATCCCGTTCCCCACCCGTGCCTTCTCTTTTCCGGGGTGGTTGTCCTCCGAGGTATCCGGACGGGCTTCCAGGGGATTTGGCCATGGGGCGAATAGAGCTTTGGCTTTCCTCGGTGCTGCGGGGCGGGGTGTTGCTTTCTGCCCTTTTGGTCCTTCTGGGGGGCGGCTGGTTCCTGGAGCTCCACGGCCAGGCACCCATCCCCCGCGGTCCTGAAGGCATCGGCACCCTGGGCTATGGCGCCCAGGTGACCCCTGGGCAAGGGCTTTCGCTCGGCCAGCCCGAGGGGGTTATCAGCTTAGGCCTCCTAGTCCTGGTGCTTACCCCCCTGGTCCGGGTAGCCCTTTCCGCAGCCCTCTTCCTTGTGGAGCGGGACTGGATCTTTGTCCTCATAACCCTTTGGGTGCTGGTCTTACTGGTGGCGAGCCTCCTTGGCTTCCTGTAGCCAAGGGGGAGGGATGCCCTGACCCTCCGCAAGCGGGGATCTCCCGCTTCCTCCCCTCCATTGGCTCCTAGCCTCAGGGGGCCCCTGTTTACGCTCCGTTTACGTACCACCCCTAGCCTTGAAGGCATGAGGGTGTGGATCGGGATAGCGACCCTTTTAGGCCTGGCCCTGGCCACTGGCTTCCAGGTCACGGGCAGCGTCACCTATCAAGCCCGGGCCCCCTTGGGCACCTGGACGGGAACCAACCCCACCCTGAAGGGGCAGGTGGATTGGGATCCGGGTAAAAACCTGCTCCGGGGCCAGGTCTGCCTGGACCTACAGGCCTTTGACTCCAAGGAACCCCTCAGGGACAAGCACACCCGGGAGATGTTTGCGGTGGACCGCTACCCGCAGGCCTGCCTCAAGGTAACGGGTTGGGACCCGGGCCGGGGGGTCGTTCTTGGGGTGATGAGCCTGCACGGGGTGGATCGGAAGGTGGAGGTGTCCGTCCGCCATAGCCTGGAGGGCAGCACCCTAAGGTTTCGCGCTGAGATGGAGGTTCTCCTCAGCGATTACGGCCTAAAAGCACCTAGCTTTATGGGCATGCGGGTGCAGGACCGGGTGCTGGTGCGCGTGGAAGGACAGGGGGTGACCCGATGAGGTTCCCCTTTATCTTCCTCTTCCTCTCCCTGGTCATGGCGGGGACGGGGGAGCGTTACCTCTACGTGCGCTGGGATGCCGAGGCCGGCCGGGCCCTCCTCTCCGACGGTTCCCCCCTCCCTCCGGGCGTGCGCCTGGTGCCCGGCCAGTACGTGGAGGTGGAGGGGGGGCGCCTCAAGCCCAAGGAGGCCTGGCGACCCCCCCAGGACCTGGAGAAGGTTTTTCAGCCCCAAGGGGCGGGGCGGGTGGTCTTCAGCCACGAGCGGCACTTTGCCCTCCTGGGGGCCAAAGGGAGCACCTGTGAGACCTGCCACAGGGTGCTGGACCAGAACCAGACGTGGAGGAGCCGCGCTCCTTCCCCAGCCCTGGAGCCCCACGGGCCCAACTCCCTGGGCCGGTTCTGCGCCAACTGCCACGACGGCAAGACCCAGGCCACGGCCATACCGGGGGCTAAGCCCCCCATCCGGGAGGCCGTGTTCACCGCCTTTGGGAAAAAGGGAGATACCAGCTGCGGGCAGTGCCACGCTCCGCAGGACCACGGGCCGGACTTTACCTCCAGGCACGGGGATATAGCCGAAAAGCAGGGGAACCGCACCTGCGCCACCTGCCACCGCGGCTCCCTGGGCCTAACCCCGCGGGAGATGGACCAGGCCAGGGCCTTCCAGGTGGCCCAGCTGGCCCTGATCCGAAACCCTGAGGACGAACGGGCCTTCAATCAGGTGCTGCCCCCTAACTTCTGCGCCTACTGCCACGGGTTAGACGGCAAGGCTTGGAGGAACTAGAGATGCGAGAGGTTTTGCGCAAGCATTTCCCGGACCTGGTGTCCTTGGCCAGCCTTTTGGGCTTCCTGACCATCCTGGCCGAGCTCCTCCTCACGGGCCACACCGAGGGCATCCAGCTCATAGCCTCCCTTTCCGCCCTGGTGGGCGCTGGCCTGTTGGGCTTAGGGCTTCTCCTAAATAGGGGACGAAGCCTTGTGATCTTGGCCCTCTTCCTCCTTTCCGCTACGGGGCTTTTGGGGCTGGTTCAGCACCTGGAAGAGGGCCTGGACAAGGCTTCCACCCCCATCCTCCAGGGCCCCCTTTGGGCGGACCGGGAGGGCGGATACTTTTACGAGGAGGAAGGGAAAAAGGAGGCAGCCCCTCCACCCCTAGCCCCCTTAAGCCTCTCCGGACTAGCCCTGCTTGGGGCCTTGGCCCTCTATGTTGGAGAGAGGGATGAGGGTCTTGGTGGTGGAGGATGAACCCGGCATCCTGGAGCCGGTGCTGGCCGCCTTGCGCCGGGAACACTACCACGCACTGGGGGCCAGAAGCCTCCAAGAGGCCTGGCGGGTCCTGGAGGAGGGGGAGCCAGAGGTGGTTATATTGGACGTCATGCTCCCTGAAGGGGAGGAGGCGGGGTTTACCTTTGCCCAGGCCCTGAGGTGGGCGGGCTACCGGGGCGGGATCCTTTTCCTCACGGGCCGTGATGCCCTAGAGGAGCGGGTCCGCGGCCTGGACCTGGGCGGGGACGATTACCTGGTTAAACCCTTCCACCTGGAGGAACTTCTGGCCCGGGTGCGGGCCCTGCTGCGGCGGGAGGCTGGCTTCAAGACCAGCCTCCTGCAACGGGGCCCGTTGACGGTAGACCTGGCCAACCGCCGGGTGGACTGGGGGGGACGGGAGGTGCTCCTAAGCCCCAAGGAGTTCGCCCTGTTGGAGTTGCTGGTCCTCCAGCCTGAGCGGGTTTTTTCCCGGGAGGAGCTCTTGGAGAGGCTCTTCCCCGGGGCCGGGACGGAGGCGGTGCTTAGGGTCTACGTGCAGCGGCTTCGCCGCAAGCTGGCCCCTTGGGTGGTGGAACGGGTTCCCGGGGGGTACCGTCTGGGGCGTCCGTGAGCCTTAGGGACCAGTTGGCCCTGGCCTTTTTCCTGGTGGCGGCGGCCTCCGGCCTCTTGGTGCTGGGGGTAGGCTACTATAGCTTCCGCAACCTCATGGAGGAGGACATCCGCCAAGACCTGGCCGGCTTGGCCTACCAGGTGCGATCCGCCTTAGCTCTAACCCCTGAAGGACCGGTAGTGGCCCACGAGAAGGCCCTTTGGACCAACCATTACTCCTTTGGCTTCCGCCTTTGGCAGGGGGAAAGGGTGGTCCTGGAATGGGGCAGCCTGCCCCAGGGGGAGGGGCCCTGGCGGAGCCAGTACCTGGACTGGGAGGGGTACCGCCTGGAGGTGGTGCTGTGGGTGGGGGGGTACGTGCGGGCCCTTGAGAGCTACCTTCGGTCCGCCCTGCCCCCCTTGGCTCTCCTCCTCCTCCTGGCCTTCCTCTTGGGGCATGCCGCCGCCGGCCTTTTGGCCCGTCCCCTGGAACGCCTGGCCCAAGGGGTGGAGCGCCTTGCGGCCCTCCGTTTCCCCGACCCCCTACCCCCGGTCCCCGGACGGGAGATGGCCCGGGTGGTCTGGGGGTTTAACCGGCTGGTGGAGGCGGTGCGCTCCGCCTTGGAGCGGGAGAGGCTCTTTACCCGCTATGCCTCCCACGAGCTCCGCAACCCCTTAGGGGTCTTGCAGAGCCAGCTGGAGGCCTTAGAAAGGGGTCTTATGCCCCTAGAGGGGGCACTTTCTCATATGCAGCAGGCCGTGGACCGGATCCGCGCCGTGTTGGATGGGCTTCTGGCCCTGGCCCGCCTGGAAGGGGAGGACCTCAAACCCCTCGAGCTCAAAGCCTTCCTGGAGAGCTACCTGCGGGAGCGTGCACCCCTGGGGGAGACCCTAGCCTTTGAAGCCCCCCAGCCCGCTTGGGTCTTGGCCGAACCCTCCTGGTTGGAGCGCCTATTGGAGAACCTTCTGGAAAACGCCCGGCGGCACGGGGCCCCCCCTTTCCACCTGGCCTTGGAGGTGCAAGGGGAGTGGGTGGTCCTCAGGCTCCGGGACCACGGCCCTGGGGTGCCCGAGGAGTTCCTATCCCGCCTTACCCGACCCTTTTTCCGCATGGGGCCGGGGGCCGGACTGGGCTTGGGCCTGGCCCTGGCGGAGCAGGTGGTGGCCCGGCTTGGGGGGGAGCTTGCCTTCGTGAGGGCCCATCCCGGCCTTCAGGTGGTGGTGCGCCTCCCTAGGTGGAAACCAGGCTAAGGGACTTGGGCGGGATGCGAGGCCGGGACCAGGGGCCCTGGGGTCCATTTTGCTTGCGCCCCCGGGCTAGCCCACAGGGGGACCCATGCGCCTCCTGCGAGCGCCCCCATCCCGGGCCGTGGACCGGAGAGAGCCCCCAGGGAGAGGAACCTTGGCCTCAGCCCTTGGGCGAGGCCAGGGGCAACCGGACCACCACCTGGGCTCCGGGGGCATTACGGGCTTCCACACTACCCCCATGCCAGTGCACGAGGGCGGCCACGATGGCCAAACCCAGGCCGCTTCCCAGGCGGCGATGCTCCACCTTGGCCTGGTAAAAGCGCTCAAAGAGGTGGGGCAGGGCCTCCTCGGGAAAGCCCGGCCCGTCATCGGTGACCTCCAAAAGAGCCTCTTCCCCGTCTCGGCGAAGCTGAAGGCGAACCCTACCCCCCGGGGCGAACTTTAGGGTATTGTCCAGGAGGTTCCGCACCACCATGCCCAGGGCCGTCCTATCTCCCAGCACGGTTACAGGCGCCGCGGGGAGGTCCACCTCCAAGCGCATCCCCTTTTCCGCAAAAAGGGGTTCCAGGTCCTCCACCACTTCCCGCACCACCGCCTCCAAGGCCACGGGCTCCCGATGCAAACCCCGGCCCGCTTCCGCGCGCGCCAGGTGCAGGAGGTCTTCCGCCAGGCGTAGGAGGCGCTGGGCCGACCGGTAGGCCAGCTCCAGCTTTGTGGCCAAAAGGGGATCCCGGTTGACCTCCCGGGCCTGCTCGAGGCGTCCCAGGAGGACGGTGAGGGGGGTGCGCAGTTCATGGGCCGCGTCCTGGGTAAAGCGCCGTTCCCTTTCCAGGGCCGCCACCAAGGCCGCGATAAGGCTATTGAAGGCTTCCGCCAGGGTACGGAGCTCGTCGCGGGTGGGCGGGAGGGGCAAGGGATTCCACGACTGGGACCTGGCCCGCTCTTGGGCGGCTTCCGTCAACCGGTGCACGGGGGATAGCGCCCTTCCCAGAAGCAGGTATCCCAGAAAGATACCCAGGAGAAGCCCCCCAGGGCCCACCACGAGGAGCACCCGGTCCAAGGCCTCCCTGCTTTCCCACACCCCCGCCAGGGGGCGGCCAGCCAGGAAGGTCCCCCCCTCCACCCGGAGACCGCAAAAGCGCCACCCGCCTTGGGTAAAACACCCTTCCCGGGGGGTGGGTGCCGGGGTGGGGAGGCGGCCCCTGGCGTCCAGCACCTTTCCGTCCCTGTAGAGGGCCAAGGCCAGATCCCCAGGCAGATGCTCCAAGGCCGTTTCCTCTTCAGGGGAGCCCAGGCTGGGCCGTCCGTTCTCCTCGTTCAGGAGGGGGCGGATCAGGGCCAGGGCCTCCTGGAGGGAGCGGTCCAGGTTCTCTAGCAGGATGGCCGTGAGGCCCTGGCGCAGAAGCAGACCCGAGAGCGCCAGCACCATCGTCACCAGCAGGGAGGCAAAGAGGGTAAGGCGCAGGCGCAGGCTCATCCCAGAAGGCGGTAGCCCAGGCCGCGGCGGGTTTCGATGGCCTCTTCAGAGAGCTTGCGCCGGAGGCGGGAGATGTAGGCGTCTAAGGTCCTGGGGTCCACCTCGGCCTCGCCAGACCAGAGGTGCTCCAAAAGCTCCTCCCGGGTGAAGAAGCGCTCGGGGTTTAGGGCCAAAAACTCCAAAAGGGACCACTCCTTGGGGGTAAGGAAGACCTCCTCGCCCAGCCAAAAGGCCCTCTTGGTCCGCAGGTCCAGCTGGAGGCGGCCCAACTCTATCCGGTTCTGGGCCTCCCCTCCCGCTCGCCTTAAGAGGGCCCTCACCCGGGCCCGCAACTCTCGCAGATGAAAGGGTTTGACCAGGTAGTCGTCGGCCCCCGCCTCCAGCCCCTCCACCCGATCCTCCAGGCCATCCCGGGCGGTAAGGATGAGAACGGGCGCCCGGTTTCCCTCGGCCCGCAGGTCCTCCAAAAGCCGGATCCCATCCCGCCGCGGAAGGCCCAGGTCCAGGACCACCAGGTCGTAGGGAAAGGCCTGGGCCAACCCCAAGGCCTCCTCCCCGTCCTTGGCCCAGTCCACCGCGTACAGCTCCCCCTCCAGGGTCTCCTTGACCAAAGCCCCCACCTCGGGATCGTCCTCCACCAAGAGGATCCGCATCTTATCCCTTCCTTAAGGCCCAAACGGCCAGGGTCCACGCGGTGGCCAAAGCCCAGCCCGCCAACACGTCCGAAGGGTAGTGCACCTGGAGAAAGACCCGGGAAAGGCCCACCAGGAAGGCCCAGGGGAGGCCAAGGGATAGGGCCAGGGCTGCGGCCTTGGGAAAGCGGCGCCGCAGGAGCAGATACACCCCCAGCACCAGGGCCAAGGCGGCCACGCTGTGGCCCGAGGGGAAACTGAAGTCGTGCTCCGGGGTGAGCTGGGGGAAGAGGTGGGGCCTCGCCCGGGCAAAGGCCAGCTTGGCCGCCTGGTCCAGCAGGTTGGCACCGCCAAAGCTCAGGAGGAAATCCAGCCAAGGGAGGCCAAGCCTATACCCCGCGGCCGTCACCACCAGGGCCAAGGGGATAATGACCCCAGCCGAGGCGGAATGGGTTATGGCCAGGGCCAGGTGGTCCAAGAAGGGGCTTTGCAGGCCATGGAAAAAGGCCAGGAGGGGGAGGTCGAAGGCAAACCCCTCCTTCTCGTAGACATCCTCGGCCAGGGCCACAAGGGCCCCAAGGCTCAGGAAAAAAAGTCCCCAAAGCCCCAGGGGGAGAAGCCAGCTCCGCCCTTGGAAAGCCTCGCGCACGGTTTTCATCCCGATCTCCCAAGGCCAGGCTGGGGGATTCCCCCAGCCTGGCCCATCCTACCCTATGGGCGGCCTATCAGTCCTCCACCCCACCTTCCTCCCCTGAGGCCTCCCCGTGTTCGCCCTCCTCGTGCTCCCCCTGGTTCACCGCCTCCTTGTGGAGCACCTGCCCGTTGCCCGCATCCACCTTCACCTCCTGGCCCCCCAGGACCACTTCCCAGACCAGGTAGCCGTTCTCCACGGAAAGCCGGACCTTGGTGGGGCTTTGGGTGGTGCCCAAGGCCGCCTGGGCCGCCTGCACCGCCTGCTGGGCGCTCACCTTGGCCAGGGCCTGGAGGGACTGGCCCCCCTGGTCCTCCTGGACCTGGATGCTCCCCACGTAGGCGGGGTACTGCTCGCCCATCTGCCCCTGGGAGCCCTTTTGGGCCAGAACCCCCGCTCCCGCTAAAGCTCCTACCGCCAAAAGCACCCATGCCGTACCTTTTGCCATCCTCTTCATGTTTACCTCCTCGTCCAGGGGGGATCTTCCCTGCCTGGACAACCCCACCCTAAGGGCATCCTGTTGCAGGGACGTGAAGGCAGATGAGGGGCGGATGAAGGCCACCCTCTCCCCCCAAAGCCAGAAGAAGCCTTGGGTCCGGCTACGACCACATCTCCAGGCGCCGCATCCTGGGGGTCTTCTTGTACTGGTGCTCCCGGATCCGGGAAAGCACCTCCCTTAGCATCCGGATGGCCTCCTCCAGAAAGGCCCCCTTGTTGAGCATCACGCACTCGGCCCGGGAGGCCAGCACCGCGTCCGATACCTCGGCGCGGGAGGGAGTGCCCTTTTTGACCAGGCGGTCCAGAACCTGGGTGGCCCAGATCACGGGGATGGAGGCGGCTTCCGCCAGCCAGAGGACCGGAATGGCTTGGTCTGCCCGCCGCACCTGGGCCACCATCCCCTCCCAGAGGGAAGGGTGGCCGTGGCCCAGGTTGATCCGGACAGCCGTCATGCCCGCTTCCACCAACCTGGGTACCAGCTGGGGGTCAAAGACGGCTTCCTCAGGAAGGGTGACCAGGATGCAGGGGTCCTCCCCCGGGCCGAAAAGCTCGCGGCTCACCCCTTGCAGGTGGACCTCTCCGGCGAAAAAGTCCTCCGCTTGGGGATAGGGGGGCGTGCCCAAGCCAAGAGCCCGGCTCAGGGTGGCCAAAACGGCGTCCAGGTTCTCCCGCACCCGGGACTCGGCCCGCCCCAAGGAGGAAAGGCCTAGCCTGGCAAGCTCCCTTTGCAGGGGGTAAAGGTCGTGCTGGCGCAGGGCCAAGAAATCCGCTAGGTTACGGGCCGGCTCAAAGAAGGAAGGCCGCTTCAAGTGGGGAAGCCAACCTCTAAAGCGGGCCTCGCCCTCCTCGTCTACCCGTTCCCTAAGGAAGGCGATTTCCCGGTGGAGGGCCTTTAGGAGGGCGTCATCCGGGGGATGACCCATCTGGTCCTAGCCTAACCGACCCCCATCAGAAGGGTGTCAGGCCCAGGGCAAGGGAGAGCGGCAGGTGGGGGGAGGTCCTTGCCGTGCGGGGCGGGTGTTGGCGGAGGGGGCGTTGGCCTACCCGGCGGTTCATTTGGGGCAGAGGCCCCAAAGCGGCTCTCCTCTCTTAGCTTTTCCTCAGCCCTCTCGGCAGGTATCTCCTCTGCCAGCTTGGAGAGGGCCTCTGCAAGTTCCCCGTGCTCATGGCAACCCCCTCGGCCGCGGCCTCCCCTACCCGCTGGGCTCCTGGTTCCTCCAACAGAAGCGCCAGGAGGGCTGAGGCGTCCAAAAGCACCTTCACTCCGCCTCCTCCTTCCAGGCCTCCTCCCAGAGGTCACGGATCAGTTCCTCCACCAGGCTCATCCCGGGGGCTAAATGGCCAAGGATGCCGTAGGTTTCCTCAACCACCTTCCGCAGGGGTTCCACCCGGATTCCTCCCTCCGGCTCCAAGGTGAGGAGGAGGCGCTCTCCTTCCATGAGGTCCAGGGCCTCACGCACCTCTGCGGGCAGCACCACCCGGCCCTTAGAACCCACTTGCACTAGGAAGTGGGTCTTTTCAGCAGAAGCCCCCATACCCTAAGGGTATCCCTCTTCGGGGGGAGGGGACCAGCGTAGGGCTAGGCCTCAAGGGGTTTGGACATCCCTATGGGAAAACCCCAGGGGTTCTGTTCCAAAGCTCGCAGAAGGCGCCACAATCCACCCGGACCCTTGGCTTGAGCAGGGCAAGGTTCAGGACCACCTCGCGGCTTGGGCTCATCCCTCCTCCCTCGCCCAGCCCAGGGCCCGCTCCACCGCCCGCCGCCAACCCCCATGGAGGGCCTTCCGCTTTTCCTCCGGCATCCGGGGGTCAAAGCGCGCCTCCAGGGTCCAGGCCCCCTTCACCTCCTCCAGCCCCAGCGCCCCTGCCCCCACCCCCGCCATCAGGGCCGCCCCCAAGGCGGTGGTCTCCGTAACCTTGGGCCTCAGGACCGGCACCCCCAGAAGGTCCGCCTGGATCTCCAGGAACAAGGGGTTTTGGGCCATTCCCCCATCCACACGGAGTTCCTTCAGGAGTAGACCCGCCTCCTCCTCCATGGCCCGCACCACGTCCGCCACCTGGAAGGCCACCCCCTCCAAGGCCGCCCGGGCCAGGTGGGCCTTACCGGTGCCCCGGGTGAGGCCCAAAATGGCCCCCCGGGCGTAAGGGTCCCAGTAGGGGGCCCCCAGGCCCGTGAAGGCCGGGACCAGGTACACGCCCCCGGTGTCCGCCACCTCCCGGGCCAAGGCCTCCACCTGGGCGCTCTCCTGCACCAGGCCCAGGTCCTTAAGCCACCCCACCACCGCCCCCGCCATGAACACGCTCCCCTCCAGGGCGTAGCTGGCCCTATCCCCCAGGCTCCAGGCCACGGTGGCGAGGAGGCCCTTCCTGGAGAGCACCGGCCGCTTTCCCGTGTGCAGCAGCAAGAAGGCCCCGGTGCCGTAGGTGCACTTCCCCTCCCCCGCCCCCAAGGCTGCCTGCCCGAAAAGGGCCGCCTGCTGGTCCCCAAGGACCCCGCGGATGGGAAGGGCCTCGCCCAAAAGCCCGGGCAGGGTCTCCCCAAAATCCCCCGCCGAGGGGCGCACCTCGGGAAGCATGGCCGAGGGAATCCCCAAGACCTGCAAAAGTTCTTCATCCCAGGAGAGGGTGTGCAGGTTAAAAAGCAGGGTACGGCTGGCGTTGGAGGGGTCGGTGGCATGGACCTTCCCCCCGGTGAGGCGGTAGAGGAGCCAGGTGTCCACGGTGCCGAA
>NZ_JAKTNR010000009.1 GCF_022760855.1 Thermus albus | reverse complement strand
CCCCCTTGACAGTTTTGTTTTGGTCTGGTAGTTTTTTCTTTGCGCTGCCTGCTGGGGCGGCGGGGGATCTTGAAAGCTGGGGTGGAGGAATAGGTAAGCGGAGGTCGTGTTGAGCGGCCTTGTAGGGTCAAGATGCTAAGGGCCCACGGTGGATGCCTTGGCACCCGAGCCGATGAAGGACGTGGCTACCTGCGATAAGCCAGGGGGAGCCGGTAGCGGGCTTAGATCCCTGGATGTCCGAATGGGGGAACCCGGCCCGTGGGAACACGGGTCACCGCCTTTTGGGCGGGGGGAACCTGGGGAACTGAAACATCTCAGTACCCAGAGGAGAGGAAAGCGAAAGCGACTCCCTGAGTAGCGGCGAGCGAAAGGGGAAGAGCCTAAACCGTCCGGCTTGTCTGGGCGGGGTAGTGGGGCCCTCGGATACCGAATCCCTGACTCTAGCCGAAGCCTCTGGGAAGGGGCGCCAGAGAAGGTGAAAGCCCTGTAGGCGAAAGGGGAGGGGATAGGTGAGGGTACCCGAGTACCCTGTGGTTCGTGGAGCCATGGGGGAATCTGGGCGGACCACCGCCTAAGGCTAAGTACTCCGGGTGACCGATAGTGGACCAGTACCGTGAGGGAAAGGTGAAAAGAACCCCGGGAGGGGAGTGAAATAGAGCCTGAAACCGTGGGCTTACAAGCAGTCGCGGCCCCTTTAGGGGTTGCGGCGTGCCTATTGAAGCATGAGCCGGCGACTCACGGTCGTGGGCGAGCTTAAGCCGTGGAGGCGGAGGCGTAGGGAAACCGAGTCCGAAGAGGGCGCGAGCGGGCCGCGTGCGGCCCGCGGAGTCCGCGGCCGTGGACCCGAAACCGGGTGAGCTAGCCCTGGCCAGGGTGAAGCTGGGGTGAAACCCAGTGGAGGCCCGAACCGGTGGGGGATGCAAACCCCTCGGATGAGCTGGGGTTAGGAGTGAAAAGCTAACCGAACCCGGAGATAGCTGGTTCTCCCCGAAATGACTTTAGGGTCAGCCTCAGGTGCTGACTGGGGCCTGTAGAGCACTGATAGGGCTAGGGGGCCCACCAGCCTACCAAACCCTGTCAAACTCCGAAGGGTTCCAGGTGGAGCCTGGGAGTGAGGGCGCGAGCGATAACGTCCGTGTCCGAGCGCGGGAACAACCGAGACCGCCAGCTAAGGTCCCGAAGTCTGGGCTAAGTGGGAAAGGATGTGGCGTTGCTGAGACAGCCAGGAGGTTGGCTTAGAAGCAGCCATCCTTTAAAGAGTGCGTAATAGCTCACTGGTCGAGTGACGCTGCGCCGAAAATGATCGGGGCTTAAGCCCAGCGCCGAAGCTGCGGGTCTGGGGGTTTAACCCTCAGGCGGTAGGGGAGCGTTCCCGATGCCGATGAAGGCTGTCCGCGAGGGCGGCTGGAGGTAAGGGAAGTGCGAATGCCGGCATGAGTAACGATAAACAGGGTGAGAATCCCTGTCGCCGTAAGCCCAAGGGTTCCTACGCCATGGTCGTCAGCGTAGGGTTAGGCGGGGCCTAAGGTGAGGCCGAGAGGCGTAGCCGAAGGGCAGCCGGTTAATATTCCGGCCCTTCCCATGGGTGCGATGGGGGGACGCTCTAGGCTAGGGGGACCGGAGCCATGGACGAGCCCGGCCAGAAGCGCAGGGTGGGGGGTAGGCAAATCCGCTCCCCGTGGGCTCTGCGTGGTGGGGAAGCCCGTGAGGGTGACAACCCCCTGAAGCCAGGGAGCCGAGAAAAGCCTCTAAGCACAACCCATGGGAACCCGTACCGGAAACCGACACAGGTGGGCGGGTGCGAGAGCACTCAGGCGCGCGGGATAACCCTCGCCAAGGAACTTTGCAAGTTAGCCCCGTAACTTCGGGAGAAGGGGTGCTCGCCGTTGGCGAGCCGCAGTGAACAGGCTCTGGCGACTGTTTACCAAAAACACAGCTCTCTGCGAACCCGTAAGGGGAGGTATAGGGAGCGACGCTTGCCCGGTGCCGGAAGGTCAAGGGGAGGGGTGCAAGCCCTGAACCGAAGCCCCGGTGAACGGCGGCCGTAACTATAACGGTCCTAAGGTAGCGAAATTCCTTGTCGGGTAAGTTCCGACCTGCACGAAAAGCGTAACGACCGGAGCGCTGTCTCGGCGAGGGACCCGGTGAAATTGAACTGGCCGTGAAGATGCGGCCTACCCGTGGCAGGACGAAAAGACCCCGTGGAGCTTTACTGCAGCCTGGTGTTGGCTCTTGGTCGCGTCTGCGTAGGATAGGTGGGAGCCTGGGAAGCCGCCCTTTCGGGGACGGTGGAGGCGCCGGTGAAATACCACCCTGATGCGGCTGGGGGCCTAACCCAAGGGATTGGGGACAGCGCTTGGCGGGCAGTTTGACTGGGGCGGTCGCCTCCTAAAGGGTAACGGAGGCGCCCAAAGGTTCCCTCAGGCGGGACGGAAATCCGCCTTAAGAGCGCAAGGGTAGAAGGGAGCCTGACTGTGAGGCCTGCAAGCCGAGCAGGGGCGAAAGCCGGGCCTAGTGAACCGGTGGTCCCGTGTGGAAGGGCCATCGATCAACGGATAAAAGTTACCCCGGGGATAACAGGCTGATCTCCCCCGAGCGTCCACAGCGGCGGGGAGGTTTGGCACCTCGATGTCGGCTCGTCGCATCCTGGGGCTGAAGAAGGTCCCAAGGGTTGGGCTGTTCGCCCATTAAAGCGGCACGCGAGCTGGGTTCAGAACGTCGTGAGACAGTTCGGTCTCTATCCGCCACGGGCGCAGGAGGCTTGAGGGGGGCTCTTCCTAGTACGAGAGGACCGGAAGGGACGCACCTCTGGTTTCCCAGCTGTCCCTCCAGGGGCATAAGCTGGGTAGCCATGTGCGGGAGGGATAACCGCTGAAAGCATCTAAGCGGGAAACCCGCCCCAAGATGAGGCCTCCCACGGTGTGAAGCCGGTAAGGACCCGGGAAGACGACCCGGTGGATGGGCCGGGGGTGTAAGCGCCGTGAGGCGTTGAGCCGACCGGTTCCAATCGTCCGAGGTCTTGACCCTTTTTGCCCTGATGTCCACCCCAGCCTGGATCCCCTGCCGCCCGTAGGTGGCGTGGGATTTTGAAAGGCAAAACAGGAGAATCCCCCGTGCCCATAGCGGCGTGGAACCACCCGTTCCCATTCCGAACACGGAAGTGAAACGCGCCAGCGCCGATGGTACTGGGACCGCAGGGTCCTGGGAGAGTAGGTCGGTGCGGGGGATTTTTGCTACGCGGGAGTAGCTCAGTTGGTAGAGCACGACCTTGCCAAGGTCGGGGTCGCGGGTTCAAGTCCCGTCTCCCGCTCCAACAGAAACCCCAGGCTTATGCCTGGGGGTTTGTTTTTTTATCCCTTGCCCTCTGGCCCGGGGCGTAGTATGGTGGCCCAAAGGGGGAAAGGGCATGAAGCTACTGGACAACTACGGGCGTGTTATCAAAGACCTTCGTATCTCCGTTACCCCCCGGTGCAACCTGCACTGCCTTTACTGCCATCCTTTGGGCCTCGAGATGGCCGAACCTCCGGGGACCCTCACGGTTGAGGAGGTGGACCATTTCCTCGAGGCCGCCTCCCTTCTGGGCCTGTCCGCCGTGCGTTTCACGGGGGGAGAGCCCTTGGTGCGCAAGGAGCTTCCCCAGATGATTGAACGAGCCCGGAGCAAGGAGGGCATTGAGGATGTGGCCATCACCACCAACGGCCTCCTCTTTGCCAAGCGGGGCAAGGAGTTGGTGGCAGCAGGCCTAAACCGGGTGAACATCTCCTTGGATGCCATTACCCCTGAGGTCTTTACCCGCATCACCCGGGGAGGAAAGGTGGAGCGGGTGTTGCAGGCCATAGAGACCGCCCTAGAACTTGGGCTTCACCCGGTGAAGCTGAACGCCGTGGTCATCCGGGGAATGAACGAGGAAGAGGTGGTGCCTTTGGCCCGGCTCTCCCTGGACCGCCCCCTGCACATGCGCTACATAGAGTACATGCACCTGGACAACTCCGACCCCGAGGAGTACCGCCGCCGATTCGTCTCGGGGAAGGAGATCCGGGCACGGATAGAAGAAGTCTTTGGTCCCCTGGAACCCGTCCCCCACGACCCCACCTCCCCAGCCCGGGTCTACCGGATCCCGGGGGCCCAGGGTACCTTGGGCTTCATCAACCCCGTCACCGAGCCCTTTTGCTCCAACTGCTCCCGGCTTCGCCTCACCTCCGACAAAAAGCTGCGGCCCTGCCTCCTTACCGATTTGGAGATGGATATCTCCTGGGCCTTCGCCGCCGAGGAGCCGGTGGAGGCCTTGGTGGACGCCATCTTGATGGCCACCAACCGCAAGCCCGCCTTTGGCAACACCCTCCCCACCCTGAGGAAGCGGGTCATGCTGGGGATCGGCGGATAGCCTGCAAGGTGGCAAGGATTACCAAAAGCGCCCCCATAACTCCTAACAGCCCTAACCGCTCACCCAGGAGGATAAAGGCAAAAAGGGTAGCCCAGACGGGTTCCAGGGTGTAGAGGATGGCCGCCTGGGGGGCGGGCACGTACTTCTGTCCCCAGGTTTGCAGCCAGGTGGTGAGGGCCGTGGCCACCATCCCCAGGTAGAAGACCGCCCCCCAGGGTACCCCTTCCCACCGCACCCCTTCCCAAAGGGCCCAGGGCAGGGCCAGGAAGGCCGTGCCGAAGACCTGCACCGCGGTGAGGGGCAAGGAGGGAAAGGCTTTGGCGTGCACCTCGAGGCGCACGATGTAAAGGGCATAGGTGAGGGCGGTGAGAAGGGTCCAAAGGTCCCCCACGTTCAGAGGAGGCTGCCGGGGATCGTAGGAAAGGAAACCTACCCCCAAAAAGGCTAAAAGGGCGGCCACCCAGACCCCTCCCAGCCTGCGGCCCACCAGTCCCAGGATCAAAGGCACCAGTACCACATTGAGGGCGGTGATGAAGGCGCTTCGGCTCGCCGAGGTATACAGGAGGCCGACCGCCTGGGAAGCATAGCCCAGAAGGAGCCAAAAGGCCAGCTCCATCCCTGGCCCCCATACCCCTTTGGGCAAGCGCCAAGCCCAGGGCAGGAAGAAGAGGCTCGCCAGAAGAAAACGGAGAAAGACCAAAAGGCTTGGGGCCATCTCCCCCACCGCCCCCTTCACCACCACAAAGGTGGTGCCCCAAAGGAGGGTGAGGAGGTTGAGGGCAAAAAGGCCCAGGGCGTAGCCGCGCATGGCCTAAAGTGTATAGCATGGTGCCCTCCCCCCAGGAAGTGAAGGATGCCCTTCAGAAAAGGCTCCTAGGCCACCTGGCCCATTCCGATCCCGGTTACCAGGCTCTTCTTCAGGAGTACCCATCCCGGGGAGGCAAGAGGCTCCGGGGACTCTTGGTGGTCTATGCGGGGCTGGCCCACGGGGCTTCCCTCGAGGCCAGCCTTTGGGCTGGGGCTGCTTTGGAACTTTTCCAGAACTGGGTGCTTATCCACGACGACATAGAGGACGGCTCCGAGGAACGCCGGGGCAGACCTGCCCTGCACCGCCTCTACCCCATGCCCCTGGCCTTGAACGCGGGGGATGCCCTGCACGGGGAGATGTGGGGGCTTCTGGTGAAGGGCCTCGAGGCCGGCATTCTGCCCCCCCTGGTTCTGGCCGAGTTCCACCAGGTGGTGCGCCGCACCGCCTACGGCCAACACCTGGACCTCCTCTGGACCCTTTCCGGCCGCCTGGACCTAACCCCTGAGGACTACTTTCGCATGGTGGCCCACAAGGCCGCCTACTACACCGCGGTGGCCCCGTTACGGCTGGGGGCCCTCCTCTCCGGACACACCCCCCCAACCCTCTACCAGGAAGCGGGGCTTAAGCTGGGGGTGGCCTTCCAGATCATGGACGATGTCCTCAACCTGGAGGGGGACGAGGCCTACGGCAAGGAACTGGCCGGGGACCTCTACGAGGGCAAGCGCACCTTGATCCTGATCCGCTACCTCCAGGAAGCGCCTCCTGAGGAACGCACCCGGGCCGAGGCCCTCTTGCGCCTCCCCCGGGAGGCCAAGCCCGAGGCCGAGGTGCGGTGGCTTTGGGAACGGCTTTTGGCCTCGGGGGCGGTGGCCTGGGCCAAGGAGGAGGCCAAGAGGCTAGCGCACAAGGGCCTGGGCGCCCTTATCCCCCACCTGGAGCAACTTCCCGGACGGGATGCCGCCTCCCACCTGCAAGCCCTCCTCACCGCCTTGGTGGAACGCAGGGCATAATAGGGCCATGCAGGGCGTGCGCTTTAAGGTCATCACCGCCAACGACCCCGACATCCTCCAGGAAAGGCTCAACCGCTTTATTGAAGACCTTCCGGAGGACGTGGTCTTGGTGGAGGTCAAGTTTTCCGTAGCCGATGGACCCTCTCCCCTATTCGCCGCCTTGGTCCACTACAAGGAAGTAGAGGCGTGGAAAGAGTAGGAGCGTTTCTCTTCTTTCTGGCCTTGAAGGGGGAGGCCAGGCGGGAAGAGGTGCGGGCCCGCTTTCCCAGGCTGGTTCCCCTGCTCAGGGCCCTGGGCGAAGGGGTGGAGGCCCACGGGGAGACCTTCCGTCTGGCAAAACCCCTCCGGCTTTCCTGGTTTGCCCCCCTGTTCCAAGCCCATTACTCCCCCCTTCTGCCGGAAGCGGAGCGGGGCTTGGCCTTGGAGAGGCTCCTCGAGGCCGCCCACCTCTCCGCCCAGGAGGGCGAACCCCTGGTGGAAGGGGATGGCCTTCTAAGGGCCGCCCGAGCCTTCCAGGAAGGGAGCCAGGTCCTCCTAAGGGGGGCCTACCGGGAAGCCCTCCACCACTATGGGAGGGGCCTGGGGCTTCTGGAAAGGGAAAACCTTCCCTTCCCCGCCACCGCCTTGGCCCTCCTGGCCCTGGCCCAGGAGGGATTCCGCCCAGGGGGCAAAGGGCGGGAAACCGCCAGGAAGGCCCTGGAAAGGGCCAGGACCGCCTTCGCCCGGGAAATGGCCCAAAAGGCCTTAGCCCAAACCACAAAGGAAGAGGAGAAGGAGGCCTAGAATGGGGGGCATGGGGCTTAAGCGGGTCTACCTGGCCCGGCCCAGGGGTTTCTGCGCCGGGGTGGTGATGGCCATCCAGACGGTGGAGCGCTGGGCCGAGACCCTGAAGGAAGCGGGGGAGCTGGTGGTCTACCACGAAATCGTCCACAACCGCACCGTGGTGGAACGCCTTAAGGCCAAGGGGGTGCACTTCGTGGAAAATCTCGCCGACATAGAACGGCTTCGCCAAGAAAGACCCTTGGCCGGAACCCTGGTCTTCTCCGCCCACGGCCACCCCCCCGCCGTGCGCAAAAAGGCGGCGGAGATGGGTTTCCATATCCTGGACGCCACCTGCCCCTTGGTCACCAAGGTGCACACCGAGGCCAGGCGCTACGCCCGGGAAGGCTACTGGATCCTCCTGGTGGGGGATTCCGCCGACCATCAGGAGGTGAAGGGCACCTATGGGGAGGCCCCGGAGAGGACCATCCTGGTGGCGGTGCACACCCACGTGGGCAAGGACCCCCGCTTGGCTGATCCCCGTACCGTGGAGGTACCTGACCCCGAGCGGGTGGTGGTCCTCACCCAGACCACCCTGGGTGTGGAGGACACCCTTAAGACCATAGAAATCTTAAAAAAGCGCTTCCCCAAACTGGTGGTCCCCGCCAGAAAAGACCTCTGCTACGCCACCCAGAACCGCCAGGAGGCGGTCCGGCGCATCGCCCCCCATGTGGATCTCTTCCTGGTGCTCACCAGCCCCCACTCCTCCAACGGCATGCGCCTTTTGGAGCTGGCCCAAAGCCTCACCGGCAGGGCCTACCGCCTGGAAAGCGCCCGGGATCTCCGGGAGGAATGGCTCCAGGGTGCCGATAGCCTGGGGATCACCTCCGCCGCCAGCACCCCTGAGGACCTGGTGCAGGAGCTGGTGGCGCTCCTTAGGGAGCGAAACCCGGGCCTCGAGGTGATCGAGGAAGGCGAGGAGGAGGGCATCGTCTTCCGCGAACCCAGGCCCCTGTCCCCGGAGGAGGTCTTAAGGGGTGTCTGACCACCGCCTCTCCGTGGCCCCCATGGTGGACCGGACGGACCGGCACTTCCGCTACCTGGTCCGCCAGATAAGCCGCAGGGTGCGGCTCTACACGGAAATGACCGTGGACCAGGCGGTGCTCCGGGGAAAGGCCGAGCGGCTTCTCGCCTTCCACCCAGCGGAGCACCCCATCGCCTTGCAACTTGCGGGCTCGGACCCCCAGAGCCTGGCGAAGGCGGCGCGGATAGGCCAGGCCTGGGGGTACGACGAGGCGAACCTGAACCTGGGTTGCCCCTCGGAGAAGGCCCAAGAGGGAGGGTTTGGCGCCTGCCTCCTCCTGGACCCCCTGCGGGTGGCTGAGATCCTCAGGGCCATGGTGGAGGCGGTGGCCATCCCCGTCACGGTGAAGCTCCGCCTGGGGGTGGAGGGGGAGCGCTATTCCCTCCTGGCCCGTTGGGTGGAACGCTATGCGGAAACGGGGGTAAGGGTGTTCATCGTCCATGCCCGTAGCGCCTTGCTGGGGCTCTCCACCCGGAAGAACCGGGAGGTTCCCCCCTTGCGCCACGACTGGGTCCACCGGCTCAAGGAGGATTTCCCCCGCCTCACCTTCGTCCTGAACGGGGGGGTGCGCACCCTGGAGGAAGCCCTTCCCCATCTGGGCAAGGTGGATGGGGTCATGATGGGGCGGGCGGTCTACGAGGACCCCTTTGTGCTTCAGGAAGCGGACCGGCAGGTGTATGGCCTGGACCACAGGCCAAGCCGCCTGGGCGTGGCGCAAGGCATGCGGGCCTATCTGGCGGAGGAGGTGGAAAAGGGCACCCCCCCTTGGGCGGTGCTGAGGCACCTGCTGAACCTCTTCCGGGGGCAGCCAGGGGGAAGGCTTTGGCGGCGCCTCCTGTCGGAAGGGCGTTCCCTGGAAGCCCTGGACCAAGCCCTAAGGCTTCTTCAGGAGAAAATAGGCCAGGAGGGCGAGGAGGAAAACCCAAACCCAAAGGGGAATGCGGCGGTGAAGCGGGCGGGGCTGGGGCTTTCCCGTCACGGGGTCTAGGGGGCCAGGCGGGCGCATCTTGAGCCGGGTGGCCCGCTTCATGTGGGCCACCATCCTGTCCAGGTCTCCCTTTTTCTTGTAAAGGGCCGCCAGGTTCTCATGAACCAAGGGATCCTCCGGGGCCAGCTTCAAGGCCCGCTGGTAAAGGTCCAAGGCCGCTTCCAGCTCCCCCCTTTCCTGGTAGAGGTTCCCCAGGTTGCTAAGGGCCCGGTGGTGGTGGGGGTCCAGGGAAAGGGCCTTGTGGAAGTGGGCTTCGGCCTCCTGCCGCCTCCCCTCCTTTACCGCCTTAACCCCCAGGACCACCTCCCTTTCCGCGGCGAAAAGGGGGTCTTCCAAGCGCTCAGGGGTCTCCACCAGCAGGCCTAGGCCTGCCAAAAGCCTCTCCTTAAGCCCTTCCGGGAAACCTTCTGCATAGGCCCTGGCTCCGGGATAGTCCTTGTGCCGAAGAAGCCGCACGAAGTGAAGCAGGGCCAGGGCTTCGGGATCCCCCGCCAGGGCCTGGGCCTCGAGGTCCTTCACCATCCCCTTTAGCCTAAGGCCAAACGGTAAACCCGGTGGTAGGCCTCAGCGCTTTTGGCCCAGGAGAAGTCCTTTTCCATGCCCCTTAGACCCAGGGCCTCGGGCCCCAGGCGGAAGAGGCGCAGGACCCCGTAGAGCAGGCCCTCCGGGTGGTAGGTTTCAAAGAGCACCCCCGTGCGGCCATCCTCCACGGTGTCCTTTAGCCCCCCCACCGCCCGGGCCACGGGAGGGGTGCCGTAGCGCTGGGCGATCATCTGCACCAGGCCGCAGGGCTCAAACCGGCTCGGAACCAAAAGGGCATCGGCCCCCGCATAGGCCAGGCGGGCCAGGGCCTCGTCATAGGCCTCCACAAACCGCACAAAGCCCGCATGCTCCTCCTCCGCCCGCCTAAGGGCTTGGGAAAGACCCTCCTCCCCCACCCCTTGGACCAGGAGGCGAAAACCCAGCTCCTTCAGATGGGGAATGGCCCTTAGGATGAGGTCCAACCCCTTCTGCCCATCCAGCCGGCCCACGTAGGCGAGGAGAGGCCCCCGGAGCCCCGTGCGCTCCCCAAGGGCCTCCCGTGCCCGGGCCTTGCCCCTTGGATCCTCCCGGGAGTAGGGAGCGGGAAGGTGGGGGTCGCGGGCGGGGTCAAAGACCTCCAGGTCCAAGCCATTCAGGATGCCAAAGAGCTTTTCCCTGTGCCGCCTCAGCACCCCGTCCAGCCCCATGCCGAACTCCGGGGTCTGGATCTCCTCCGCATAGGAGGGGCTCACCGTGGTCACCGCCCGGGCGAAGACGATGCCCCCCTTCATCAGGTTCACCCGGCCGTAGAACTCCAGGGCCTCCATGTGGAACAGGCTCCAGGGAAGCCCCGTCCAGTGGAAGAAAAGGGCGGGATCCACAAGGCCTTGGTGGGCCAGGTTATGGATGGTGTAGACGACGGGCACCGGGGCGGTCAGGGCAAGGAGCGCGGCCGTCCAGTCATGGGCGTGGACCAGGTCAAACCCCCGGGCCACCTGGCTCGCCGCCAAGGCAAAGCGCAGGTAACGCCCGGCATCGTCGGGGTAGCCGTAGACCCTCTCCCGGTCAAAACCGGGCACGCCCAGGAGGAAAAACCGCACCCCTCCCTCCACCCGCTCTCCCAAAGGGGCCCTTTCCTCCCGGCCCGCAAAGGTATAGGCCACCTCCCCTACCCCCTTGGCCCTAAGGCCCCGGTGCCAGGGAAGGAGGATGCTGGCCTCCACCCCCAAGGGCTTCAAGGCCTTGGGCAAGGCTCCCACCACATCCGCAAGCCCGCCCACCTTTGCCAGGGGGTAGGCCTCAGGGGCCACCATGAGCACGTTCATGGCCGTACTATATGGCTCGAGGTTACCCAATAGGGTGAGAGACCGCGGCAAGCCCGTGAGCAAGCGAGCCCCCGCCTGGCCCTAGGAAAGGCCTCCTTCACCGTCCTGAGAAGGCGGCCACACTCCTCCAGGTAACCGGAGGGCCCCCTCCAGCTCCCCCAGGTAGAGGTACGTCCAGGCCAAGAGGGGGCCCTCCTCCGTCTCCACCAGCACCTGCACCCGCCGGTACTCCACCCCCTCCTCCTCCAGGGCATCCAAAAGGGGGAGGGTTCCTTGGGGCAGGAAGAGCACCTCCCCATAGACCCTTCCCTCCCCAGGAACCATGCCGGGGTAAGGATAGGGACGGCCGGGCCCCTCGGCCAGGTGGTATAGGCTAAACCCCTCCACCTGCCCAGGAAGGACCTTAACCACAAGCCCTTCCACCAAAGGGTGGTTCCGCCCTCCCCGCTTTAGGGTTCCGTAGACAAACACCCGCTCCATCACTCGCCCAGGAAACGGTACCCCATCCCCACCACGGTTTCTATGAACCGGGGAGCCTGGGGGTTGTCCTTGAGCTTTTTACGCAAGAGGCGGATATAGGCGTCCACCACCCGCTCGGAGCCCTCAAAATCTGGCCCCCAAACCCTTTCCAAAAGTTCCTCCCGGGTGTACACCCTTCCCGGGGTCTGGGCCAGAACAAAGAGGAGGTTGGTTTCGGTGGCGGAAAGCTTCAAGGGCTGACCCTCCAGGTAGGCCTTCTTGGCCTCCAGGTCCAGCTCCAAGGGGCCAAAATGCCGCCTACCTTCCTTGCCGCTTCGGCGGAGAAGGGCCTTGATACGGGCCAAAAGTTCCTTAAGGGAGAAGGGCTTGCCCAGGTAGTCGTCCGCCCCCTCCAGAAGCCCCTCCACCCGGCTATCCTCGTCGGCCTTACCGGTTAGGAGCAAAACCGGGAGCAAAGGGTCCAGGTCCCGCAAGGCCTTGAGGACCTCGAGGCCCTCCATATCGGGAAGCCCCCGGTCCAGGACCACCAGGTCCGGCTTGGCCCCATTCCAGACCTGATGCAAGGCCTCCCGGCCCGTGCGGGCCCAGTCCACCCCAAGCCCCTCCTTCTCCAAAAACCGCTTCACCAGCTCCCCCACTTGGGGATCGTCCTCCACCAAGAGAATCCTCGCCATAATGCCTTCCTAAATACCCCGTTAATCCTAACGCCCCAGAATCACCACCGCTCCAGGATACTCCCCTTCCGGAAGCCGCAAGAGCCGGGCCACGCTCTCATCATAAAAGGTTTCCGCCGGGTAGGCGGCCAAACCCTGGCCCACCGCCGCCAAGAGGACCAGGCCCGCAGCATAGCCCGCCTCCAAAAGAGCATACCGGTACCCCCTTAGCCCAAACAAAGCCTCGCTCCGCTCCGGCACCAAGGTGAAGACTAAAAGGGCCGCCGCCTTCCCCAAATCCAGCTCCAAAAGCGCCTCCGACCAGGAGACCTCCTCCACCTTGGCGGCAATCTGGAAGAGCTGGTGTTCCTTGGGGAAGTAATGGTACACCCCAGGGAACACCCCCTCCACCCGGCGCACCACCAAATACACCTCCAAGGGGTAAGCCTCCCCCGCGGAGGGAAAACCCCGCCTTCCCGAGCGCTCCGCCAGGGGGTAAAGCACCTGGGAGAGGTCCTTTAGGGTCAGGGCCGAGCCCACCTCGGGCAGGAAAGGCTTAAGCTGGGACAAGACCCGGAACAAGGGAGGGCCGCCTTCCTCCCGGAAGGGGGGCAGGGCCTGGGTCTCTAGGGGATTGGCGTAGACCTTGGCCTTGGGCTTTCGCTTTAGGGGAAGCTCCTCCCCCTGGGTGAGACGGGTAAGGCGGTAGAAAAGCTTACCCGGATGCTTCTCCATGGCTAGAAGCGGTACCCCTTGGGTACCACCACCACCCCTTCGGGGGTCACGGTGAAGCCCCGGCCACGGTCGGCCTCGAGTTCATAGCCGATCTCGGTATGGGGAGGGATCTTCACGTCCTTGTCAATGATGGCGTTGCGGATCTTGCAGTAGCGGCCCACCTCCACGTCGTCAAAGAGGACGGAGCGCTCCACCAGGCTGTAGGAGTTCACCCGCACCCGGCGGAAGAGGACCGACTCCCGCACCGTGCCCCCACTCACGATGACGCCCCCGGCCAGAAGGCTGTTCAGCGCCCGGCCCACCCGCTCCCCCGTTTCGTGCACGAACTTGGCAGGGGGGCTGAAGAGGTCGGCGGTCCTTAGGGGCCATTCGGGGTTGAAGAGGTCAAACTCGGGAATGACCTTGACCAGGTCCATGCTGGCCTCAAAGTAGGCGTCCAGGGTGCCCACATCCCGCCAGTACAGGTTGGGACCCTCCTGGCCGGGGATGGGGTTGCGGTGGAAATCATAGGCAAAGACCCTATACCCCTCCTTGAGGGCCCTGGGGATCACATCCTTGCCAAAGTCGTGGCTGGAGGCGGCCTCCTTGGCATCGGCCTCTAAGAGCTCAAAGAGGGCCTCGGTACGGAAGATGTAGTTGCCCATGGAGGCCAGGGCCAGGTGGGGCTTGTTGGGTAGGGGCTTGGGGCTTTTGGGCTTCTCCTGGAACTCGGTGATGCGCCAGTCCTCGTCCACCTGCAACACCCCGAAGCGGCTAGCCTCCCCCACCGGCACGGGATAGGCGGCGATGGTAATGTCGGCGCGTTTTTCGTAGTGGTACTCCACCATGTGGCGGATGTTCATCTTGAAGATGTGGTCCCCCCCGAAGATGGCCACCGCCTCCGGGGCGTGGTTATGCACCAGGTGGAGATTTTGGTATATGGCGTCGGCGGTGCCCCGGTACCACACGGGGCCCAACTCCTCATAGCGGTACATCTGGGCAGGCACCAAAAGGATGAAGTGGTCCTCCAAAAAAGCCCCGAAGCGCCAGTAGCGCTGGATGTGTTCGGTGAGGGACTGGGCCTTGAACTGGGTGAGCACGTAGATGGAGTAGATCCCGGAGTTCACGAAGTTATTAAGAACGAAATCAATAATGCGGTACTTGGCCCCGAAGGGCACCGCCGGCTTGGCCCGCTTGGCGGTAAGGGGATAAAGGCGGCTTCCCTGCCCCCCCGCCAGGATCATCCCCAAAACCTCCACCTTCACCATGGAATCCCTCCTTTGCCCGCCAGTTTACCCCAAAGCCCGGGGGCAAACGTCCGGGTATAGTGAAGCCCGATGCGGGTCTTCCCCTTGCGCTGGTTCACCCCGCCCATACATCCTAAGCCTGCGCCCCTCTTCTTCGGCCAGGAGCGGGCTCTAAAGGCCCTCGAGGCCGCCTTCCGCCAGGGGGGGCACGGCTATTTGGTGGGGCCAAGCGGTCTAGGCAAAAGGAAACGCCTCCTCGCCCTCTTGGAAGAGCGCACCTTTCCCAAGGAAGAACTGGTCTACCTGCCCTTGGGGGAGGAGGCCTTTCCCCTTCTCCTCCCGGAGGGCCAGGGCCGGGCTCTGGTGGAAGGGGTGGAGGCCCTCCTTTCCGAGTTCACTCCCGCCCTCTTCCGGGAAAAGGGCTTCCTCTACGCCAAAAGCCTGGTGGAGGCCCGCTACGAGAAGGAGGCCGAGGCCCTCCTGAAGGCCCTGGCCCAGGAGGCGGAGGGTTATGGGTTTGCCCTTTTGGAAGGCGAAGAAGGCCTGAGGCTTTCGGGCAAGGGTCCCTTGCCCCCGGAGCTTTCCGCCAAGCTGGAGGAAACCGTCTTGGCCTACGTGGACGTGCGGCAACGGGCGGAGGCGGAGGTGGCCGCCTTGAGGCGGGGTTTTGCCGAGCGCTTCCTCCTGCCCAAGGCCCTGGAGTTGAAAGGGCGCTTTCCCCAGGCGGGACGGTACCTGGACTGGATCACGGAAACCCTCCTGCGGGCGGCGGCCCTCGAGGAAACCCCGGCCCTAGAAAGGCTCCTACCCCGCCTTCTGGTGGAGGGGGGAAGCCGGGTGGTCTACGAGCCTAACCCCAGTCCGGAAAGGCTTTTCGGCCACCTGGAGTACGAGATGCAAGAGGGCCACCTCTCCACCCACCTGGGGCTTTTGCGCCCCGGAGCTCTGCACCGGGCCACGGGGGGGGTGTTGGTCCTCGAGGCCCACCGGGTGTGGGAGCTGGGGAGCTATACCCTTTTGAAGCGGGCCCTGGCCACCAAGGAGGTGGAACCCTTAGCCCCCAGGCCCGAGGTCAAGGGCCCCCGCCTCAAGCCCGCCCCCCTCAAGGCCCAGGTGTTTTTGGTGGGCCCCCCTGAGGTGATGGCCTTTTTGGAGGAAGACGAGGAGTTTTTGGAGCTCTTCCCCTTCCGTGTGGAGTTCAGCCCGGAGATCCCCTATACGGAGGAGAACGTGGCCTACCTGGGGGGATTTTTAGAGGCCCAAGGGGTGGCCCTGACCCCCGAGGGTCTCTCCGCCCTGGCCGACGAGGCCCGGCGCTGGGCGGGGCACAAGGAGAGGCTGGATGCCCGGCTTTACCGCCTTTTGGACCTGGCCCAGGAAGCCCAGGCCTTCCGCCGTCCCCTGGACCGCCCAGCGGTGGAGGAAGCCATCCGGACCCGGGAAGAGCGGTTTGGCCTCGAGGAGGAGCTCTACCTCAAGGACCTGGAGGAGGGGGTGGTGGCCCTGGAGGTCCAGGGGATGCGGATCGGAGAGATCAACGGCCTGGTGGTGGTGGAAGGCCCCCTGCCCCAGGGGCGGCCGGTGCGCATCACCGCCCAGGCGGGCCCGGGACGGGAAGGGATCCTCTCCATAGACCGGGAGGTGGGCCTGGGGGGCCAGGTCTTCCACAAGGCGGTCCTCACCCTGGCGGGTTACCTGCGGGGAACCTATGCCAGCCTGGGGGCTCTTTCCGCCACGGTGAGCCTGGTCTTTGAGCAAAGCTATGGGGGCATTGAAGGGGATTCGGCGGGACTCGCGGAGCTTCTTGCAGTCCTCTCCGCCATATCCGGCCTTCCCTTAAGGCAGGACCTGGCGGTCACCGGCAGCCTGGACCAGACAGGAAAGGTTCTGGCCGTGGGCCGGGTGGCGGAGAAGGTGGAGGGGTTCTTCCGGGTATGCCAGACCTTAGGGCTTACAGGAACCCAAGGGGTAGTCCTTCCCAAAGCCAACCTTCCCCACCTCACCCTCCGCAAGGAGGTGGTGGAAGCGGTGGAGAAAGGGCGCTTCCACCTCTATGCGGTGGAAGGGGTGGACGAGGCCATAGAACTTATCTTTGGTCGCAAGGCCTACTGGGTCCACGATAGGGTTCGGGAGGTATTGGGGGCATTCCGAAAGATGGAGAATGGGGAGGAAAACCCTCCCTAGTAAAATGGGGTCTATGGCCAAGAAGCGTGAATCTACTTCCAAGAAACAGCTGGAGGTTCGGTTAAGCGGCCAGGTTTTCGAAATTCCACCCCTCTGGGATGCCCTCCTCATTGGACGCCAGGCACCCATTGGCCCGGAGGCCGCCAAACGCATGGCCGACAGCATGGCCCCAGGACAATTCGAGCTTATTCGGATCTCGGGGGCACCCGTAGAGGCCATTTTGATAAGAAAAACAATACTCCAATCCCTGACTCCAGAGGTTTTGCCGGAACTCCTTTTAGAAGAACTTGCCCCCCTTATCCACGAGGATCTGGTGGTGAGGGTTCAAGTAGAGGTTATATTGCATGCTGCGCGAACCGTCCGGCTAGAATGATCCTTGGCCATGGTCCAGGTCAAAGAGGTGATGACCTCAATCCTGGTGACGATAGACCCGTGGTCCAGCGTGCGGGAGGCGGCCAACCTCATGGCCCGGCATAAGATTGGAAGCCTTCTGGTTTTAGAGGACGGTACCTTGTTGGGTGTGGTCACCAGCCGGGACCTCAGGGGAGTCCATCCCAACCGGGTCGTGATGGATGTCCTCCGAGGCCCCACCTTGTCCATCTCACCGAAGGCCAACCTTCTCGAGGCCCATACCATCATGCAACAGCAAGGCGTGGAAAGGCTTTTGGTCGTGGAGGAAGGCCGCCTTCTAGGTATCCTTACCAAGCGCGCTTTGGCTTTCGCCCTCGGCCAAGGTTTTGATCCCCTCACGGGCCTGCCCCGGGCCGACTTCCTGCGGGGCCATCTGGAACGCCTCTTAGAGAAAGGGATAGACCCCACGCTGGTGTTCGTGGACCTCGACGATTTCGGCCTACTTAACAAGGAGCTGGGCCACACCGCAGGCGATCAAGCCTTGAGAGAGATAGCCAGTAAGCTCACGGCTTTCGCCCAAAAACACAGGGGAGAGGCTTACCGCTATGCTGGGGACGAGTTCGCCCTAATCTTTCCCCGGCCTCGCACCCAGGTCCTTCCCCACCTTCCTGAGCTTCTAAAACTTACCATTCTGGTGGAGGAAAAAAGGGTGGGTTTTTCCCTAGGCGTGGCCGGGGGAAGGCGGCGGAGGAAACGGCTAGGAAATCCCAGGGCCACCGCCGACGACCTCATCCGCATGGCCAGCCTGGCCTCCACCCTGGCCAAGAGCCGTCCGGAAAAGCTGGCCTTAGGAGAAGAGGTGAATCCAGCTAGCGCCCAGGCTCCAACAGCAAAACCTTTTCCCGGCCCGGGGGGGTAAAAGCCATGGGGAGGTATTCCCCCTTTGCCCATAGGGGCAGGAGATCCCCGTAGTGAGTGGACAAAAAGTGCCCACTTTGGCCCATGGGGTGGACGAAGAGGGAGGCCTCGAGGTCATTGAGGTCCACGATCTGGCGGTAGCTGGGCCCGTGGCTCATGAGGAGGGTCTTGGGATCAAAGGGGCCCACGTTCACCGTGTACCGGTCCCCGCCAAAGGGCACCACCCGGTCCGTGAGGCGCCTCAAGGGGGTATGGGTGAGGACCGCGTGGGGGAAGACCGCCCGGTGCACCGCCCCCCAGGAGCGCACCTTTAGGCCCTCCTTCCTCTCCAAAGCCCTTTCCAAGGCCAAGGCGGCAACATCCAGGCAGGATTCCCGGTACTCGGTTTCCGGCTGGTCGCAGTTCTTGTCCCCCTCCTTAAGCGCCTTCAGGAGATATCGGGGCTCATCCCAAAAGGCTTCCCCCACCTCCTGGGCGGGCAGACGGGTGAGCTCCGTGTACCAGAGGGCGAAGACCAGGGCCTCCTCCGAGTTCTGGCCCATCACCCCATCCCAGGCCAAAAGCCTTTCCCGCCAGGCCCGGCCCCTTTCGGAAAGGGGGTTTAGAAGCTCCAACACGGGACGGAAATCCCGGAAAAGCAGGCTTTTTTGGTCCTGCTGAACCGCCTGCATATCGGCGGGAGAAAGCTTTTCCTTGGCCAGGAGGAGCTCCCTTATGCGCTCTGCCCGATAGGGCTCGGCCCAGTCGTAGGTGAGGGCGTAGGGGAAGCCCTCGGGTGTGACCTTGTTGTTGGCGGTGACGACGAAGCCTTCTTTCGGGTTCAGCACCTTGGGCCACTCCTCCGGCCTGCGGTAACCCTGCCAGTCCCACGCCCCATTGCCCGGCACCGGCACCATCCCGGTGTGCCCCTCCTTGCGGATGGGGAACTTCCCGGGGGCGATGTAGCCGATATTCCCGTCCACATCGGCATAGACGAAGTTTTGGCTGGGGGCGGAGTAGTGGCCTAGAGCGGCCACGAACTCCTGAAAGTTACGCGCCCGGTTGATCCCCAGATAGGCCATGAGGATATGGTCCTCCGCATCCAGGCTCACCCAGCGCAGGGCCATAGGGGTCTTAGGGGGGTCCTCCAGGGCGTCGGTGATCACGGGACCGTACAGGGTTTCCCGCACCCGCAGGGTCTCCTCCCTACCCCCCTTCACCCGGATGCGCTCCTCCCGCACCCGGTAGGGAAGGACCTGGCCCTTGTAGCGGTACCCCTTGCCCTCCACATCCTCCAGGAGGTAGAGGTCCTGCACGTCCGCCCCCACGTTGGTCACCCCCCAGGCGATGCGCTCATTCCGCCCGATGACGATGCCCAAAACCCCGGGGAGGCTGGCCCCCATGGCCCGGTAACCGGGGGCTTCCAGGGCCATGAGGAACCAGAGGCTTGGCGCCCCCAGGCGCAGGTGAGGATCGTTGGCCAAGAGGGGTTTTCCCGTTACCGTGCGGCTTCCCGCCACCACCCAGTTGTTGCTGGCCTCCATAAAGCGGGGCGGGGCCATCTGGAGAAGGGCTGCCGGGGCCTCTTCCCGCTTCAGGGGAAGCCTTAGGTCCTCGCTTTGGAGGATGGTGGGGGCGTCCTCGGGGTAGGGGGGGAGAAGCTCAAGAAGCCTTTCCGGGCTGATCCCCCGGGCCAGGAGGCGATGGCGCATAAGCTCCTCCTCCCAGTTCCCACTGAGGTCAAAGCTCATCATCTTGGCCCAGACCAGGACGTCGGGACCGGTCCAGGGCTCGGGGCGGAAAGCAAGGAGGCGGAACTCCGGGGGCAAGGGCGCCCCGCTTTGCAAGAAGGCGTTCACCCCAGCCACATAGGCGTCCACCGCCGCTTTTTCCTCAGGGTAAAGCCTCTCGTAGGCCTCCTGGGCCGCCCGGTAAAAGCCCCAGGTCCGTAAGAAACGGTCCTGGGCCAAGGTGGCCTCCCCCAGCACCTCGGAAAGCCTTCCCTGACCCACCCGCCTTTGAAACTCCATCTGCCAAAGCCTCTCCTGGGCGTGGACAAAGCCTTGGGCAAAGAAGAGGTCCTGTAGGCTCTGGGCCCGGATGCGCACCACCCCTTGCCCATCCCGCCCCACCTCCACCGGGGCATCCAGGCCCTTTAGGGCCATACGCCCTTCCACCTGGGGCAAGGAAGCCCGCAAGGTCACGTAGGCCCCCAAGGCCAAAAGGCCAAGGGCCGCAACCGCCAGGCCCAGAAGCCAGGCTAAAACCCGCAAGAGGCGTTTCATAGTTAGACCGAGTATACCACTTTACCCCTGCATGGCGAGCCTAAAATGGGGCTATGAAGCTTGAGTTCCTGGAGAACGGCCCCATCCGGCTAGAGGGAAAGCGCTTTCGGGTGCGGGTAGGGGAAAAGGAAGAGGTCTTGGAAAGGTCCCAGGTCTTCCTCTGCCGCTGTGGAGGCTCAGCCAATAAGCCCTTCTGCGATGGTACCCACAAGCGGATCGGCTTCCAGGCCCCCGGGGGGGTGCTGGAGGTGGAGGACTGACCCACTGGTCACCGCCGGACCCAAGGGGTAAACTCGGGGGGCCATGGGCGAGATGCGCTACCGCAAGCTGGGCAAGTGGGGCCTCAAGGTTTCGGAGATCTCCCTGGGGGCCTGGGTGACCTTTGGGGATGTGGTGAAGGACAAGGAAACCATCCGGGAGATCGTGAGGATCGCCTATGAGGGCGGGGTCAACTTCTTTGACAACGCTGATGTCTATGCCCGGGGCCTGGCAGAGGAGGTGATGGGGGAGGTGCTCTCAGAGTTTCCCCGGCACACCCTGGTCCTCTCCACCAAGGCCTACTGGCCCATGTCCGAGGATCCCAACGACCGGGGCCTAAGCCGCAAGCACCTTCTGGAAAGCATCACCCAAAGCTTAAAGCGCCTAAGGACCGACTACGTGGACCTCTTCTTCGCCCACCGCTATGACCCCGAGGTGCCCATGGAGGAAATCGTCTACGCCATGCACACCATCGTGGAGAAGGGGTATGCCCTTTATTGGGGTACCTCGGAGTGGCCCGCCGCCCGGATCGCTGAGGCGGTGGCCTTTGCCCGGGAAAACGGCCTCCACCCGCCCATTGTGGAACAACCCCAGTACTCCATGCTCTTCCGCGAACGGGTGGAAGGGGAGATCCTTCCTGAGGCGGAGCGCTTTGGCATGGGGCTGGTGGTCTGGAGCCCTCTGGCCATGGGGATGCTCACCGGACGGTACGATGAAGGTATCCCGCCGGAAAGCCGCTTCGCCCGCTACCCCCAGTTCGCCGAGCGCTTCCTCACGGAGGAAAACCGCAAGAAGGTGCTAAAGCTCAAGGCGGTGGCGGACGAGCTGGGCCTGACCCGCACCCAGCTGGCCCTGGCCTGGGTGTTAAGGCTTCCCGGAATCAGCAGCGCCATCACCGGGGCCACCCGGCCTGAACAGATCCGAGAAAGCCTGGGAGCCGCCGGGGTGGACCTACCAGGGGAAGCCCTGGAGCGGATTGAGGCCATCCTGAAGGGCGAGGATTAGCTTTTTTGGCCCAGGGGCCAAGCCCAAGGCGGGTGCGGGAAACGGAAGCCCTACCCCCCGACGCCAAGCCGGACTAAACTGGCCTCTATGGACACCCTGGAGGCCTTAAAGCGCCTTTTCCCGGGGAAGGTGGAAACCTCCCCTTCGGAGCGCCGCCGGCACGGGCGGGACGAGGGATACCCCGAGGAGGGGGAGGTCTTGGCGGTGGTCTACCCGGAGAGCGTGGCGGACGTGCAAGAGGCCCTGCGCTTTGCCCGTGAAAGGGGCCTGGCGGTGATCCCCTATGGCGCTGGGACCAGCCTCGAGGGCCACCTCTACCCCTTGAGGGAAACCCTCAGCCTGGACTTCAGCCGCATGAACCGCATCCTGGAGGTGCGCCCTGAGGACTTCCTCTGTGTGGTGGAACCCGGCCTTACCCGCAAGGCCCTGAACGAGGCCCTAAAGGGCACCGGGCTTTTCTTTCCCGTGGACCCCGGGGCCGACGCCACCTTGGGCGGCATGGCCGCCACCAACGCCAGCGGTACCACCACGGTGCGCTACGGGGGGATGCGGGCCAACGTCCTGGCCCTACAAGTGGTCCTGGCCAGCGGGGAGGTTTTAGAGCTGGGCCGGGGGGTGCGCAAGACCAGCGCGGGCTACGACCTAAAGGACCTCTTCATCGGCTCGGAGGGCACCTTGGGGATCATCACCCGCCTCACCCTAAGGCTCCACCCCCTGCCCGAGCATGTCCACACCCTAAGGGTCTTCTTCCCTGGGGTGGAGGAGGCCGCCCTGGCCAGCTACCAGGTGATGGCCAGCGGGCTTCCCGTGGCCCGGCTGGAGCTACTGGACGAGCTGGCCCTAAGGGCCCTAAACCGCTACCTCCAGGCGGTTTTCCCCGAGCGCCCCGCCCTCTTTTTGGAGTTCCACTCCTCCACCCAGGAGGCCTTGGAGGCGGAAAGCGCCCTAGCCTTGGAGATCATGCGGGAGGCAGGGGCCCTCGAGGTGGAGGCCGCCAAGACGGAGGAGGAGCGCCGGCGCCAGTGGGAGGCCCGCCACCAGGCCTACTGGGCCCTGGTGCACCTCTACCCTGACCACCGCTTCGTCATCACCGATGTGGCCGTGCCCCTTTCCCACCTACCGGAAATGGTGCGCTACGCCCAAAGGCTTCTAGGGGAAATGGGCCTTACGGGCAACATCTTAGGGCACGTGGGGGACGGTAACTTCCACACCCTAGTACCCGTCCTCCCAGAAGAATATCCCAAGGCCGAGGCCTACGCGGAGGCCCTGGTGCAAAGGGCCTTGGAGCTGGGAGGTACCTGCACCGGAGAGCACGGGGTGGGCCTCAGGAAGAAGCAGTATCTTCCCAGGGAACACGGGGCTTCACTGGACTGGATGCGAAAGATTAAGGCCCTCCTGGACCCCGAGGGGCTTCTGAACCCGGGCAAGGTGCTTGACATAAGCTCTTCCCCTGGCTATAGTTAAGGATGGCGACGCGGGGTGGAGCAGCCTGGTAGCTCGTCGGGCTCATAACCCGAAGGTCGCGGGTTCAAATCCCGCCCCCGCAACCAAATGAAACCCCGGACCCCCTGAGGATCCGGGGTTTTCCTTTACCCTTAGGGCATGGACTGGGAGGTGCAGCAAAACCCTGAGCGCCTGGTCAAGACCTTTTCCTTCCCCAACTTCCGGGAAGCCCTGGCCTTTGCGGGCCGCGTTGGGGAGCTGGCGGAGGCCGAAGGCCACCATCCCCGCCTCACCGTGGAGTGGGGCCGGGTCACCGTGGAGTGGTGGACCCATAGCGCCGGGGGCATCACGGAAAAGGACCGGGAGATGGCCCGCCGCACCGACCTCCTGGGGTAGCCTAGGGAGGGTATGGAGGCGCGCACCTTAGAGCTGGTCTTCCCCGAGCACACCAACCCCCTAGGCGCCGCCTTTGGCGGCTTCGTGCTGGGCCTCATGGACAAGGTGGGCTCCTACGCCGCCGCCAGAAGGGCCAGGAAACCGGTGGTGACGGTGGCGGTGGGCAGCGTGGAGTTCAAGGTTCCCATCCGTACCGGGGACCTTCTGGAGGTGGTGGCCAAGGTGGTGCGGGTGGGGCGCACCTCCTTGACGGTGGAGGTGGAGGTCTACAAGGAGCCCTTCGGTCAAGGGGACGGCCGGGTGCTGGCCACCAAGGGGGAACTCACCTACGTAGCGGTGGACGACAAGGGCCATCCCGTGCCCGTGGACTAAACATGCCCGAGCTACCCGAGGTGGAAACCACCCGGAAGAAGCTCCTTCCCCTTTTCCTAGGGAAGCGGCTTCTACGGATAGAGCACCAAGACCCCCTTCGCTACCGGAACACGGAGCGGGCCCTTGGCCAACGGGTAGAGGACCTCCGCCGCCGGGGAAAGTTCCTCCTCTTCGCCCTCACGGAAGGGTGGGAGATGGTGGTCCACCTGGGCATGACCGGGGGCTTCCGCCTGGAAAAGACCCCCCACACCCGGGTGGCCTTCCGCCTCGAGGACCAGGAGGTCTTCTTCCACGACCCCCGGCGCTTTGGCCGCATCTGGGTGGTGGAACGGGGAGACTACCGGGAGATCCCCCTTCTCCCCCGCCTGGGCCTCGAGCCCCTTTCGGAGGAGTTCCAGTTCCTGAGCTTCTGGGAAGGGTTAAGGAAAAGCCGCAAACCCCTAAAGGCCTTGCTCCTAGACCAAAGCCTGGCCGCCGGTGTAGGGAATATTTACGCCGATGAGGCCCTCTTCCGGGCCCACCTCTCCCCCCTTCGCCGGGGACGGGAACTTGGCAAAGAGGAAGCCCTAAGGCTTTTCCTGGCCCTTAAGGAGGTGCTGGCCGAGGCGGTGGCCTTAGGGGGAAGCACCCTCTCCGACCGCACCTACCAGCAACCCGATGGCCTTCCCGGAAGTTTCCAGGAGCGCCACGCCGTCTACGGGCGAACGGGCCTTCCCTGCCCCGCCTGCGGCACTCCCATCGCCAAGAGGACCGTGGCGGGAAGGGGCACCCACTACTGCCCGCGGTGCCAGGGGGCATAGCCCCTCTCGGTTCCGGTCCCCGAAAGGACCCCTCTGGCAGCCCCAGCCAAGGTGGGGTGGTATCAGCCCACCCGCCCCCTGCCCCGGTCCAGAAGGTAGAAGACAAGCCCCGAAAGCAAGGCCAGAAGGCCAGCCATGGCCAAGGCCTCCCGGAAAGGGGCTTCCCCAGGCCGGCCCAAGCGCTCGTAGATGGCCAGGGTCAGGGTGGTCCACTCGGGGCGCCAAAGCACCAGGGTGGCCCCAAACTCCCCCAAAATGGCCGCCAAGGCCAAGGCCAGGCCCGATTGCAGAGCGGGGAAGACCAAGGGAAGCTCCACCCGGAAAAAAGCCCTAAGGGGTGTAGCCCCCAGGACCCGGGCGGCCTCGAGGAGGCTTGGGGAAAGACTGCGCAAGGCAGGTAAGAGGGCCCGGGCCAGGAGGGGGTAGGCCAGAAGGGCATAGGCGGCCAGCAGGAGGAGCAGGGAGCCCCGAAGATGGGGGTAGGCGAGAAGGTAGCCGAGGCCCACCGCCACCGGGCTCACCATAAGGGGAAAGAGGCCCAAAAGGTCCATGAGGGGGCTCCTCCGGGCCGCCGCCGCATAGGCCACCCCCAAGGGCAAGGCCAAAAGGAGGGCCAACAGGGTGAAGCGGAGGGTATTGCCCAGGGCCAAGGACAGGGGGGTGAAGTCCTTGGAGGCCCAGGCCGAGGCCAAGGCCCCGGGATCCACGTGGAGGAAAAGCACCCCCAGGGGAGCAAAAAGAAGAAGGAAAAAGCCCCCTAGACCCAAGGTGTAGGCCCAGGAGGGAGCGGGAAGAAGCCCTCCCGCGGGAAGGGGATAAGGCCTAAGCCGGAGGTAGAGGACCACAGCCAGGGCCAGGGTGAGGATCTCCAGGAGCATGAGGGCGCTGGCCTCAGGAAAGGCCAGGCGGTAGGCCAAGAGGGTGTAGACCTCCACCTCCAGGGTGGCGTACCGGGGCCCGCCCAGAAGAAGGGGCACCCCAAAGGCGGAAAAGGCGTAGATGAAGACCAAAACCCCAGCCGAACCCATGGCGGGCAAAAGAAGGGGAAGCCCCACCCTGAGGAAGGCCCGAAGGGGGGAAGCTCCTAAGACCCTAGCCGCCTGCAAAGGCCATTCCAGGCTCAAAGCCACCGGCAGGAGGATCCTTAAGGCCAGGCCCAGGTTATAAAACACCGCGGCCAGGAAGAGGAGAGCCTTGGTGCCATAGAGGTCCACCCCCAAAAGCCCCCTGGGCCCCAAAAGGGCCAAGAACCCCAGGGCCACCACCGGGGTGGGCAGGACGAAGGGCAAGGTGGCAAGGGCTAGGAAGGCCTCCCGCAAGGGAAACCGGCGCCGAAAGGCAAAGGCCAGGGGTAAGGCCAGGAATAGGGTAAAGAGGGCGGAAAGGAGCCCATATTCCAGGCTCCAAAGGTAACGCTCCCAGTAATACGGGTTCGCCAAGGCCCGGGCGAGCCCCTCCCCTGCCCCCAGGATGAGGATCCGCCCCAAGGGATAAAAGAGGGCCAGGCCCAGGAAGAGGAAGACCAAGAGGGCCCCGAAGGCCATGCCCCTCAAGCCTAACCCCAAGGCCCCCTAGCGCCTGCCCCGCCGCACCGCCTCGGGGCTTTGCCCCTGGAGGACCACCTTGGTCCACTCCTCAATCCAGCGCTCGCGGTTTTCCGCCATGGCCTTAGGGTCCAAGCGCACGCTCCCCACGGGCTCTGGGGCAAAGCGGAAGACCTCGGGGAGCTTGGCATCGCGGCGGGCCGGGTACATCCACATCTCCGTGGGGATGTTCTCCTGCACCGGCTTGGAAAGGAACCAGTCCACCACCTTCCTGGCCCCTTCCAGGTTCTTGGTCCCCTTCAGGACCCCCACGAACTCCACCTGGAAGAAGGCCAGCTCCGGGAAAAGGTTCCCCGTGGGGGGCTCTTGGTACTTGCCCTCGGAGTAGTAGACCTCGGCGGCGGGACTGGTGGTGTAGGAGACCACCAGGGGCCGATCCCCCTTGTAGAGGGTGAAGTGGGTGTAGTAGGCCTCGCTCCAACCCTTGGCCACCCGCACCCCTCCGTCCCGAAGCCGGGCCCAGAAGTCCAGGTAGCCATCCTCCCCGAAGCGGGCCACGGTGGCCATGAGGAAGGCCAGGCCCGGGGAGCTGGTGGCGGGGTTTTGCACCACCAAAAGCCTGGCGTACTCGGGCCGGGCGAGGTCGGCGGGTATCTTGGGCAAAGGCCGGTCCTTGAAGTAGGCCCGGTGGTAGTTCAGGCTCACCCAGCCGTAGTCCACGGGCAGGGCGCGGAAGGTGGGGTCCAGAAGCAGGGTGGCCTTGAGGTTCCGGATCTCCGGGCTGCGGTAGGGAAGCAGGATATCCGCCTCGAGGGCCCGGGACAAAAAGGTGTTGTCAAAGCCGTAGATCACGTCGGCGATGGGCGCCCCCTTGGTGAGGATGGCCCGGTTTAGGGTCTCCCCGGCATCCCCACCCTTGAGGAAGCGGAGCTTCAGGCCCGTTTCCCGCTCAAACTGGGCGATGAGCCCCTTATCCAGGGAAAAGCTGCTGTGGGTGAGGACGGTGATCTCCTGGGCAAAGCCGAAGGCCAAAAGGACCAGCAAAGACCAAAACCTTAACATATAACCCCTCCTTGTCACCGGGAGGGGCCTTGGTCACCTTCCCTACGCCGGCATTACCCGGTTCAGGTTCCAAGGGTATTTCTCAGCCCCATAAAAGGAGCACCCCCGGTGACGCCTAGAGTTTACCACCCTCTCCGGCCCCAGAAGGGCAACCCAGGCCCCTTTCACACCCTCCAAGGAGCCAGCAGGCCCTCGAGGCTTTCCCGAAAGACCTCGCCAAAGGCCTCCGGCTGGTCAATCCAAGGGTAGTGCCCGGCCTGCTGGACCACGTGGATGGAGGCCCTAAGGCGCTCCGCCACCTCCTCGGCGTAGGGGTAGCTGGTACCGTCCCTTTCCCCCACCACCACCGCCACCGGTCTAGGACTGGGGAAGAGGTAAGGGGTGTAGTCCAGCCGCCAAAGGCCGTTATGCAAAAAGGCCAAAGCCGGGGTGTCGGGCCCCAGAATCCCGGAGCCTTCCGCCACCCACTCGTACTCCAGGCGGCCGCGAGGGGTGGGGAACATGAGCCGGTCAAAGAGCACCTTGGGTTCGGCCCTTTGCAAAGCGGCCTTAAGGTTTTCCTCAGGGTCGGCCAAGGGCTCTAAGCCCGCAGCCTCCGCCAGCCTTGCGGATAGCCAGGGGAAGCTCACCCAAGGGGCCATCAAAATGGCCCCGCCCACCTCCGAATGCCGGCGCAGAAGCTCCAGGGCCACGATGGCCCCAAACCCGTGGGCCAGGAGGTGAAAGCGTTCAAGGCCCAAGGCCTCCGCCAGGGCCAGGGTATCCTCCACCAAGGCATCCACGGTGAAAAGCCTGGGATCTTGGGGAAGCTCCAGGCTCCGGCCCGAACCCCGCTGGTCAAAGTAGACCACCCGGAAGTCCTCCAGGTGCTCCTGAAGCCCCTCCCTGAGGGCATAGGCGTTGCCCCCGGGCCCCCCGTGGAGGACGATGATGGCCGGGGCATGCTCATCCCCCACGTCCTCCACGTAGAGCTCCGCTTCCCCTACGGGGATGTACCCGATTTCTTCCCGCATCCCCTATAGACTACCCCATCCTCCAGGGTAAAGGCCCAAACCTTAACCCCAGGCAGAAGCTGGGCCTTTCCCAAGGCCTCCTCCCCGGCGCCGAACACCTCCAGAAGCCACACCCCTTCCCCCGCAAGAAGCCAGTAGGGATGGGGAAGCTCCCGGGCCAAGCCCAAAAGGGCCTCCTTTTCCTTTCCTTCCACGAAGAGCACCCTCATCCCTTCCCCCAAAGGCGGTGGTAGAAGAGGATCTCGGCGCTCTCCTCCAGGGTGGTGAGGAGGCTATAGGCCTCCAAAAGGGCCTCCTCCGGTTTCTCCTTGAGCCCGATGGCGAAGGCCCCATGCCCCCTTAGGAGGCAGGCCCGCCTGTCCTTAAGGGCCTCGGCCACCGCTAAGGCTGCCTCGAGGGTGGCGCTCACGGTTTTGGGGGCCAGCACCGGGACCTCCTTCAGGTAGTACTGGCCCTCGAGGTCCAGGGGCACCAGGGAGTCCAGGTGCAGGGAAAGGGCCACCGCCACCCGGGGATGGGCATGGACGATGGCCCGGGCCGGCGTCCGCAGGTAAACCTCCCGGTGGATGACGCTTTCCACGCTGGCCCCTTGCGGAAAGGGACCCTCCAGGGGCACCTCCACCAGGTCCTCCGGGGTAAGCCTCCCCTTCTGCACCCCACTTTTGGTGATGAGAAAGCCCTCCTTGGTGCGCACGGAAAAGTTGCCCGCGGTGGCGGAAATGAGCCTATGGTGGAAAAGGTCCTCCCCCACCTGGCGAAAGACCCCATAAAGCCGGGCCAACATGGTCCCATTATGGCGCACTTGGGAAACCGGGAGGCCGGACCCCGCCCAGCAAAAACCCCAACCTGGCCTGGCCAGGTTGGGGCATCGGGGGCTTCAACCGCCCGGGCCCTAGGCCTGCTTACCCGGCTGCTCCCGGCGGGCAGGGCGGCGCACCGCGGGTTCCTTGGCCTCCACTGCCTCTTTGCGGGCCTCCTCAATGGCCTTGAGGGTCTTCTTGTCCATCACCTGGGTGAAGCGGACGAAGTCGCTTCCCGTGCCGGCGGGGATCAGGCGGCCCAGGATGACGTTTTCCTTGAGGCCGATGAGCTCGTCCTTCTTGCCGGCGATGGCCGCCTCGGTGAGCACGTGGGTGGTGTTCTGGAAGCTGGCGGCGGAAAGCCAGCTCTTGGTGGAAAGGGCGCTCTTGGTGACCCCCATGAGGAGGGGCTTCCAGGCCACGGGGGTTTTGCCCTCGGCGATGAGCCTTTCGTTTAGGGCCTCCACATCCCACTTCTCCAGGACCTGGCCCTCCAGAAGCCGGCTGTCCCCGGGATCGGTGACCTCCACGTACTTGAGCATCTGCCGCACCACGATCTCAATGTGCTTGTCGTGGAGCTTTACCCCCTGGGCCCGGTAGACCTTCTGGATCTCGTCCACCAGGTAGCGCTCCACCGCCTCGGGGCCCTTGGCCTCTAGAAGCTGGTGGGGGTCCACGGCCCCACGGGTCAGGGGCTGGCCCGCCTCCACGTAGTCCCCGTCCTTCACCACCAAGCGGGCGTCCTTGGAAAGCTTATACTCCTTGGAAAAGCCTTCGGACTCCACGAAGACCGAAAGCTTCTCCTCGGTTTCCTCTATGCGCACCACCCCGTCGATCTCGGAGATCACCGCCTTGGCCTTGGGCCTGCGGGCCTCAAAGAGCTCGATGACCCGGGGCAGACCCTGGGTGATGTCGGTGCCCACCGCCACGCCACCCGTGTGGAAGGTGCGCATGGTGAGCTGGGTGCCGGGCTCGCCGATGGACTCCGCCGCCACCACCCCCACCGCTTCCCCGATGGACACGGGCCGGGCCATGGAAAGGTCGTAGCCGTAGCACTTCTGGCAGACCCCGTAGCGGGTCTGGCAGGTGAGGGGGCTCCGCACCGGCACCTCCTTGATCTCCCCGGCCTCTGCCGCCTTGATGAGGAGGGCCACGTCCTCGAGGGTCAGGTACCGCCCTTCCTCCAGCCGCTGGCCCAGAACCTCCACCTCCCGGGCCAAAACCCGGCCATAAAGCCCAGACTCGATGTCGGAGCGCTTCCTCAGGCGCAAGGTCCGGGTTACCTCGTCGGGCTGGAAAAGGGGTACTGAAATGAAGTTGGTGGTGCCGCAGTCCGCCTCCCGCACCACGATCTCGTGGGCCACGTCCACCAGCTTCCGGGTGAGGTACCCGGAGTCCGCGGTCCTGAGGGCGGTGTCCGCCCCACCCTTGCGGGCCCCGTGGCTGGAGATGAAGTACTCCAACACGGTGAGGCCCTCCCGGAAGGAGGAGCGCACCGGCACCTCAAAGGTCTCCCCCGAGGGCTTTTGCATGAGGCCGCGCATGCCGCAAAGCTGGCGGATCTGCTGGGGGTTACCCCGGGCCCCGGACTGGGCCATCACGTAGAGGGGGTTGAAGGGGTAGTTCTCCTCAAAGTTCTTGAAGACCGCCTGGGTGACCTTTTCCGTGGTCTCGGTCCAGAGCTGGATCACCTGGTCGTAGCGCTCCCGGTCGGTGAGGAAGCCCATCTCGTAGGCCTGCTCGATCTGCCGGAGCTTCTTATCCGCCTCCTCCAAGAACTTCTGCTTCTCGGGAGGGATCACGGCATCGTCGATGCCGATGGTGATGCCGCTGGTGGTGGAAAGGGTGAAGCCGTAGTACTTGAGGGCATCCAGGAGCCGGGCGGTCTTCTCAATGCCCAGGCGCAGGAAGGACTGGTAGACCAGGTCCTTAAGGGAGTTCTTCTCCTGGGGCACGTCCATCTGCAAAAGCTCCTGGGCCACCTTCTCGTCCCCCACCGCCTCGCCCACAATGCGGGCAAAGAGCACCCGGCCCGGGCTGGTCTCCAGCCGCTTGCCCAGGTAGCGCACCGTGACCACGTCCTGGAGGTCCAAAAGGCCGTGGGCCACCGCCAAAAGGGCCTCGTCGGGGCTGGCGAAGACGAACTTCAGCCGGCCCACGCTGGTCTCCCTACCCCCCACCTTGATGGGGGCGTTCAAGGCCACCTCCCCCCGCTCGTAGGCGGCCAGGGCCTCCTCGGGGGTGGCGAACTCCCGGCCCGCCCCCTTCTTCTCCCGGCGCACCTGGGTAATGTAGTAAAGCCCCAGGATGATGTCCCGGCTGGGCTTGGCCAAGGGCTCCCCGGAGGCCGGGGAGAGGAGGTTGTGGGCGGAGAGCATCTGGATGCGGGCCTCCGCCTGGGCGAAGGAGGAGAGGGGCACGTGCACCGCCATCTGGTCCCCGTCAAAGTCGGCGTTAAAGGCCTCGCAGACCAGGGGGTGGAGCTGGATGGACTGGCCCTCCACCAGCACCGGCTGGAAGGCCTGGATGCCCAGGCGGTGCAGGGTGGGGGCCCGGTTCAGGAGGACCACCTTGCCGTGGATCACCTCCTCCAGGGCGTCCCACACCTCGTCCTTGATGTCCCGCTGCCTTTCCAGCATCCTGCGGGCCGCCTTGACGTTGGGGGCAATGCCCTTTTCCTCCATCTTCTTCAGGAGGAAGGGCTTAAAGAGCTCCAGGGCCATGCGCTTGGGCAGGCCGCACTGGTGGAGCTTGAGCTGGGGCCCCACCACGATCACGCTCCGCCCCGAGTAGTCCACCCGCTTGCCCAAGAGGTTCTGGCGGAAGCGGCCCTGCTTGCCGGAGAGGATGTCGGTGAGGCTACGCAAGGGGCGTTCGGAGCCCGGGTTGGTGACGGGAGAACCGCGGCGGCCGTTGTCAATCACCGCATCCACCGCCTCCTGGAGCATGCGCTTCTCGTTGCGGATGATGATCTCCGGAGCCCCTTGGGCCAGGAGTTTCTTCAGGCGGTTGTTGCGGTTGATGAGGCGGCGGTAGAGGTCGTTGAGGTCGCTGGTGGCGAAGCGGCCCCCATCCACCTGCACCATGGGCCGGAGGTCGGGAGGTAGCACGGGGACCGCCTCCAGAACCATCCACTCCGGGCGGTTGCCCGAGTCCAGGAAGGCCCGGACCACTTCAAGGCGCTTCCTGGCCTTGGCCCGCCGGGCCCGGGAGGGGTGCTTCATCTCCTCCAAAAGCTCGGCCTCTAACTTCTCCAGGTCCAGCTCCTTCAGGAGGGCCTGGATGGCCTCGGCCCCCATGCGGGCGTCGATGTCGTAGGACTCCACCACCCGCACCACGTTCCGCACCAGGTCCACCTCCACCCGGCCGTAGATCTCGCTCTTCACCTTGCCCCCATCCGCCAGGACATCCCCCGGGGCCACCCGGTCCCCGGTGGTCACCTCCACGTCCTCTTCAAAGGGGTAGAGGCGGGCCTTCATCACCACGATGCTGGCGGGCTCGTGCAGGTGGACCACCCCCTCGGCCTCGGCGATCACCTCCTCCTCGGGGTCAATGGCCGCCACCACCTTCTCCCCCGCCTGGACGTGGGCCCCCTCGGGCACCACCACGTTCATATGGGGGGCGATGGGGTAATCCTTGGGTTCGGTCCACTCCAGGAAGAAGGTGAGGTAGACGGTATCCCCTTCCTCCTCCACCTCCACCTCCTTGGCGGCCATGTGCCGGGGCATGCGCAAAAGCCCCCGCCCCTCCGCCAAGGGCTGGCCCTTTTCCACCACCTCCCCCTGGACCACCAAGGGGGTAAGCCCCACGGGGAGGAAGTAGCGGACCACGGGCTCATCCTCCTTAAGCAGGGTGAGGAGGTGGCCCTCCTCCAGCTCCTTCAGCTCCACCACCCCCTCCTCCTCCGCCCGGAAGCGGTAGGGCTCGGGGAGCTCCGCCAGGACCTCCCCTGGCCTATAGGCCTCCTTCTCCACCCAGGCGGCAAGGGGAAGGCGGAGGCCCGCCCGTTCCTTGCGCAGGTAATCGATCCGCACCCGCCGGGGGAAGCGGTACAGGGCCACCCCGTCCATGCGGCTCACCACCCCGGGGAAAAGCTCCTGCCCCTTCACCACCTCCTCCCCGTCCTTGACCAGGGCGTCCACCCCTTGGGGCAAGGGGTAGGTTTCCTGCTTACCGTAGCGGAGTTCCCGGTACTCCTCGTCCGTGAGAAGCTGCCGCTTCTGCACCGGCACCCCATCCAGCACCGCCCCCTTGGGGTCCAAGACGATGTACTTGCTGAAGTAGAGGACCTGCTCCAGCTCGGTGGCGGAGAGGTCCAGAAGGGTCCCGATCTTGGAGGGCACGTCCTTCACGAACCAGATGTGGGCCGCCGGGGTGGCCAGCTCGATGTGCCCCATGCGGTAGCGGCGCACGATGCTCTTGGTGACCTCCACCCCACAGCGCTCGCACACCTTGCCCTCAAAGCGCTGGCGCTTGTACTTGCCGCAGGCGCACTCGTAGTCCTTGGTGGGGCCGAAGATGCGCTCGTCAAAGAGCCCATCCTTTTCAGGCTTCAGGGTGCGGTAGTTGATGGTTTCGGGCTTCTCCACCTCCCCGTAGCTCCAGGAGCGGATCTTTTCCGGAGAGGCCAGGGCGATGCGGACCTTGCGAACTTCCTTTTTCATTCTTCCTCCGCTGCGAGCAATCCCGCTTCTTCCGTGCGGTTTACCGCTTGGACGCCAAGCCCTCAAAGATGTCCACGGGGTTATCCCGCTCATCCAGGGTCTGCACGTCCAGGGCCAAGGCCTGAAGTTCCTTCACCAGCACCCGGAAGGACTCGGGCACGCTGGGCTCGGGCACGTCCTCCCCCTTGATGATGGCCTCGTAGGCGGCGTTGCGACCCTCGATGTCGTCGGACTTTAGGGTGAGCATCTCCTGCAGGGTGTGGGCGGCCCCGTAGGCCTCCAGGGCCCACACCTCCATCTCCCCGAAGCGCTGGCCACCGAACTGGGCCTTGCCGCCCAAGGGCTGCTGGGTGATGAGGGAGTAGGGGCCGGTGGAGCGGGCGTGCATCTTGTCCTCCACCATGTGGTAGAGCTTCATGATGAACATCTGCCCCACCACGATGGGGCCCTCAATGGGCTCGCCGGAGCGGCCATCGTAGAGGACCACCTTGCCCTGGGTAAAGAGCTCCCTTAGCTGCTCCTCCGGGCTTGTGCCCGGGCTCACCAGACCCAGCTTCTCCGCCCGGGCCAGCACCTCCAGCTCCCTTTTGTCCACCCCGAAGCCCTCCTCCTTGCGCTTGCCGAAGTAAAGGTCAAAGGCCTCGGCCAGAAGGGCCTTGATCTCGGGCTCCGTGGCCCCGTCAAAGACCGGGGAGATGTAGCGCTGGCCCAGGAAATAACCCGCCAGGCCCAGGTGGGTTTCCAGGATCTGGCCCAGGTTCATCCGGCTGGGCACGCCCAAGGGGTTCAGGATGATGTCCACCGGGGTGCCATCGGGCAGGTGGGGCATGTCCTCCACGGGGAGGATCTTGGCTACCACCCCCTTGTTCCCGTGGCGGTTGGCCAGCTTATCCCCCACCTGGAGCTTGCGCTTTTGCGCCACGTAGACCCGCACCACCTCCCGCACGCCCGGTTTAAGCTCCACCCCCGGGTCCCCCCGCCTTAGGCGCAGGGTACCCACCACGATGCCCCCCTCGCCTGGAGGCACCCTTAAGGAGGTGTCCTTCACATCCCGGGCCTTGTCGCCAAAGATGGAGCGCAAAAGCCTTTCCTCCGGGGAGGGCTCCTGCTCCCCCTTGAAGCTGGTGCGGCCCACCAGGATGTCCCCGGGCTTGACCTCAGCCCCGATGCGCACCACCCCTTCCTCGTCCAGGTCCCTAAGGGCGGCCTCGGAAAGGTGGGGGATATCCCGGGTGATGCGCTCCGGGCCCAGCTTGGTATCCCGGGCCTCGATCTCGTAGCGCTCAATGTGGATGGAGGTGTAGAAGTCCCGCTTTAGGAGCTCCTCGCTGATGATGATGGCGTCCTCAAAGTTGTAGCCGTCAAAGGGCATGATGGCCACCAAGACGTTCTGCCCCAGGGCCAAAAAGCCCTCCTCGGAAGCGGGGCCATCCGCCAGAAGATCCCCCTTCTTGACCCTCTGGCCCACGGTCACCCGGGGGCGCTGGTCCAAGGCGGTGCCCTGGTTGGAACGCACAAAGCGGCGCAAGGTGTACTCCACCAAGCGGCCATCCTCATAGCGCACGGCGATGCGGCGGCCATCCACCGCCACCACCTCTCCCTCCTCCTCCGCGTAGAGGGCGGCCAGGGAGTCCCGCACCACCCTGTCCTCGAGGCCCGTCATCACCACCGGGGCCTGGGCCCGGATCAGGGGCACCGCCTGGGTCTGCATGTTGGAACCCATCAGGGCCCGGTTGGCGTCGTCATGCTCCAGGAAGGGAATGAGGTTGGTGTTCACGGAGAAGACCTGCTTGGGGCTCACGTCCATGAACTCCACCTCTTCCGGGGCCACGATCACCGGCTCCCCCCGGCGCCTGGCCACCACCCGGTCGGTGGCGATGCGGTTCCCCTCCAGGGGGGTGTTGGCCTGGGCGATGGTGTACCGGTCCTCCTCGGTGGCGGTCATGTAGAGCACCTCGTCGGTGACCACCCCGTCCCTCACCCGGCGGTAGGGGGTGCGGATGAAGCCCAAGTGATCCACCCGGGCGTAGGCGGCCAAGGAGGTGATGAGGCCGATGTTGGCCCCTTCCGGGGTTTCCACCGGGCAGATGCGGCCATAGTGGGTGCGGTGCACGTCCCGCACGTCAAAGCCTGCCCGCTCCCGGGTAAGGCCCCCAGGCCCCAAGGCAGAGATGCGCCGCTTGTGGCGCAGGGAGGAGAGGGGGTTGGTCTCGTCCTTGAACTGGGAAAGCTGGCTGCGGCTGAAGAACTCGCGGATGGCCGCCTCGAGGGGCCGGTTGTTCACCAGCTTGGCCGGGGTAAGGGTATCGGCGGAGCCCATCACCATCCTCTCCCGCACCCCGCGGGCCAGGCGGCTTAGGCCCACCCGGAACTGGTCGGCCATGAGCTCCCCCACGGTGCGGATGCGGCGGTTGCCCAGGTGGTCAATGTCGTCCACCTCGTGCCCCAGCACCCCAGCGGTGAGGGCGAAGAGGTAGCGCAAGGTGGGCAGGAAGATCTCGTCCTTGAACTCCCCGTCCTCAAAGCGCACCAGGGTGCGGCCGGAAAGGCCTACGCCCAGCTTCTCCTCCGCCTTGTACCGCCCCGCCTCCCCCAGGTCGTAGCGCCGGGGATCGGCCAAGAGGCCATGGAGGTAAGCCAGGGCCTTGTCCTTCTTGGGGGGATCGCCGGGGCGGAGCAGGGTAAAGAGGCGCACCAAGGCCTCCTCCGGGCGCATGGCCAGCACCGCCTCGTCCAGAAGGCCCCCCACCAGTTCCCCGTAGGCCCCAAGCTCCCGGTTCAGGGCTTCCGCGTCGTAGCCCAGAACCCTGAGGAGAAGGATCAGGGGGAACTTGCGCTTGTTGACCTTCATGGAAATGGTGCCGTTCGGCTCCACCTCCAGGTCAATCCACGGCCCCCGCTTGGGCAAGGGGATGATGCTGGCCACGTAACGCCCGGGCCGGGCGGGGTCCGGGGTGAAGTAGACCCCGGGGGAGCGGTGGATCTGGGAAACGATCACCCGGTCGGCCCCGTTGATGATGAAGGAACCGTCCTGGGTCATGAGGGGGAGGTGGCCCAGGAAGACCTCGTCCTCCTTGATGAGCCCCGTGTCCTTGTGGATGAGCTGGAGGCGGGCATAGAGGGGAGCCTGGTAGGTCAGGTCCTTCTCCCGGCACTCGTCCTGGGAAAAGGGGGGCTCGCCGATGCGGTACTCCAGGAAATCCAGGACCATACCCCCCTTGCCCTTGTCCCCCTCCTCCACGGGAAAGATTTCCTTGAAGGCCGCCTGGATGCCCACATCCTCCCGCTTATCCGGGGGAACATCGGCCTGGAGGGCCTTTCTATAGGACTCCACCTGGATTTCCGTCAAAGGGGGAAGGGGTATAACCTCTCGGATGCGACCGAACCGCTTAATCTCCATGCGTCACCTCTGGGAAAGCGGGCCGCCCGAGGTAAGCTAACAGGGTTCTTCCGCAAGGGGGCCTCCCCTTGCGGCGGCTGGCTCTTACCGTGCTCCCTTGGCCCGACCAAAGAGCACAAACCTTAGCTTATAGGGCAGTCCCTTAAGCCGTCAAGCCTACCCGACCCTGGCCTTTTTGCTCCTACCGTTCCACCTCCACCTTGATTTTATAGTTCCCCCGCCGGGTTTCGCCAAGCACCTCCAAAAGCCTAAGGCTTCCTAGGCCCTCGGCCAACAGGGTGTCCCCGGGAGCCATCTCGTCCTTGGGGGAGGCCACCTTGCCCTTTAGCCGCACCTTCCCCGCCCTCACCCCTTGGGCGAAATAGCTACGGGAAACCCCAAAGCCCTTGGCCCCCACGGCGTCCACCCTTAAAGAGGGCACCACCAGGGTGCGCACCCGCTCGTTTGCCGCCCGCAAGGCCCCTTCCGGGGGTGGGAGGAGGGTGTAACCCGCCTCCTCCAAGGCCTGCTTCCCCTTGGCGGACACCGCCACCAGGTGGCCTTCGCCAAAGGCCTCCTGGTCCCCCATGGCCTCCCCCAGATCCGGGGGTTCCTTCTCCAGAAAGACCACCGCCACCGGATCGTGCACGGAAGGGACCTCCGGGGGATACAGCACCGCCACCTTCCTCTCGGCCAGGGGGAACCCCCCGAAAAAGGCCACCTTAAGCCCTTCCATTCGGGCCTTTTCCTCCAGAAGGGCCTGTTCCTCCGGGTCCAGGAAGCCGGTTTCCACCACCCGTCCGCCCCGGGCCCGCTTCAGGTAGGCCATGAGGTCCGCCACCAGGAAAGATGATACCCCAAGGGAAGCGGTAAGGCTTAGGGAAGCCCTCCACCTGGGCAAAGGCCGGGCTGATCCCCCCGAGCCTCTCCTAGGGAATGCCGGCCGTGGTGGGCTTTCGCCACCGGGCGGTACCTGACCACCAAGCCCTCTCCCTCCCCCTCCTGCGGCAGATCCTCGAGGTCTGGCTTCCCGACTTTCTAGCCTTTAGCACCCCCCTACTCCGCGGCCTCCCGGACCACGAAGCTTAGGCGGGCGCTGGCCCTTTCCTCCCCTTCCACCAAGGCCCTAACCGCCACCTTGCCCAGGCCCCGGCGGAAGAGGAGAAGCTCCCCCTCCAGGATCAAGGTATCCCCCGGCACCACGGGCTTTTTAAAGCGGGCTTCCTCTATCCCCGCCAAGAAAACCAGTCCCCCAGGCTGGAAACCCGGCTGTCTGGCGATGGCACCCACCGCCGCCTGGGCCATGGCCTCGAGGATCAGCACCCCGGGCATGACGGGGTAGCCGGGAAAATGCCCCTGGAAGTGGGGCTCGTTGAAGGTGACATTCTTCAGGGCCCGGAAGGTTTTCTCATCGGCATGAAGAACCCGGTCAATGAGGAGAAAAGGGTACCGGTGGGGCAGAAGGCGGAGAATCTCGGTGATTTCCACCGCTCACCTCTTAAGCACGTCGTCCGAGGAGAGGATGGTGTCCTCCAGCACGTGGAGCATCTCCAAGGCCTTGCCCGTGCCCAGGGCCACCGCCTCAATGGGGTTTTCCGCCACCACCACCGGCACCCCCGTGGCCTCCTGCAAGGCCACGTCCAGGTTTTTAAGAAGCGCCCCGCCCCCGGTGAGGAGGATACCCCTCTCGTAGATATCCGAGGCCAGCTCGGGAGGCGTGGTCTCCAAGACGGTTTTAACCCCCTGGAAGATCTTGTCCAAGGGCTCCTTCAGGGCTTCCACCACATCCTCTGCGGGGATCTCCGCCGTCCGGGGGAGGCCCGTGATCAGGTCCCGGCCCCGCACCTCGGCCACCTCCTTCTCCTCGCCAGGAAGGAGCTTGGCCCGCCCCAACTGGATCTTGAGCTCCTCGGCGGTGCGCTCCCCGATGAGGAGGTTGTGCTTCTGCCGGATATAGCGGATGATGGCCTGGTCCATCTCGTTGCCAGCGATCCTGAGGCTTTCCGAACGCACGATACCCCCCAAGGAAATGACGGCGATATCCGTGGAACCCCCGCCGATGTCCACCACCATGTTGCCCGTGGGCTCGGCCACCTGGATCCCCGCCCCAATGGCCGCCGCCAGGGGCTCGGAGATGAGGTAGACCTTGTGGGCCATGGAGGACACCGCCTGCACCACCGCCCGCCTCTCCACGTCGGTAACCCCCGAGGGCACCCCCACCATGACCCGGGGGCGGAAAAAGCGGCTCAAGGGGGAAAGAACCTTCTGGAGGAAAAGGAGGAGCATGCGCTCCGTGAGGGCGTAGTCGGCGATAACCCCATCCTTAAGGGGCCGCACCGCCACGATGTTCTCCGGGGTGCGCCCCAGCATGCGGTAGGCCTCGGCCCCCACCGCCTTTACCTCCCGCTTCCCTTGGACCACCGCAATCACGGAGGGCTCCCGCAAGACGATCCCCTTCCCCCGCACGTAAATGAGAACGCTGGCCGTCCCCAAGTCAATCCCGATGTCCTCACCCCTCAACATAATCGCCCCATTCTAGCCTACTTAGCGTACTCCACCGCCCGGGTCTCCCGCACCACCGTCACCTGCACCTGGCCGGGGTAGTTCATCTCCCGCTCAATGCGGCCTGCGATCTCCCGCGCCAGGAGGGTGGCCTTGGCGTCGGTGATCTTATCGGGTTTGACGATGACCCTCACCTCCCTCCCCGCCTGCACGGCAAAGGCCGTCTCCACTCCGGGGAAGGAAAGGGCGATGCGCTCCAGGGCCTCGAGGCGCTGCAGGTACTCCTCCAGGCTCTCCCGCCGGGCCCCGGGCCGGGCAGCGGAGAGCGCATCCGCGGTAGCCACCAAAACCGCATACACGGTTTCCGCGTTCTCCGGGTCGTGGTGGTGGGCGATGCCGTCTATGACCTCTAAAGGCTCCCCGAAGCGGCGGGCCAGGGCAATCCCGATCTCCACGTGGCTTCCCTCCACCTCCCGGTCCACGCTCTTGCCGATGTCGTGAAGGAGCCCCGCCCGCCGGGCCAAGGCGGCATCCAGACCCAGCTCCGCGGCCATGATGCCCGCGAGGTGGGCCACCTGTACGGAGTGCTTGAGGACGTTTTGCCCGTAGCTGGAGCGGAAGTGAAGCCGGCCAAGAAGCTGGATGAGCCCGGGCTTTAACCCCACCACCCCCGCCTCCAGGGCCGCCTCCTCACCCCGCTCGTAGATGAAGGTCTTCATCTCCTGCTTGGCCTTTTCCACCACCTCCTCAATGCGGCTTGGGTGGATGCGCCCATCCTTGAGGAGCTCCTCCAGGGCCATGCGGGCGATCTCCCGGCGGATGGGGTTGAAGGAGGAGAGCAAGACCGCCTCCGGGGTGTCGTCAATGATGAGGTCCACACCGGTGAGGGCCTCAAAGGTGCGGATGTTCCGCCCCTCCCGCCCGATGATCCGCCCCTTCATGGCATCGGAGGGGATGGGCACCACGGAGACCGCCAACTGGGCTGCGGTTTCCGAGGCCTGACGCTGCATGGCCTGGGCCAGGATCTTCTGGGCCTCCTTGCGGGCCTCGAGGCGCACCCTTTCCAAAGCCGCCCGCACCCTTTGGGCCTTTTCCTCCTCCAGCTCCCGGTCCAGCCTCTCCAGGATGAGGCGCTGGGCCTCCTCCGGGGAAAGGCCCGCCACCTGGTAAAGGCGCCTTTCTATCTCCCCTTCCCGCTCCTGAAGCTGGGCTTCCCGGGCCCTTAAGGCCTCCTCCCTTTGGGAGAGGGATTCCTCCAGGGCATCCAGCTTCATGGCCCGGGCGTCCAAGGCCTCACCCCGCTTGGAAAGCCTTTCCGCCTCCCGCCTAAGCTCCTCCCGCTCCCCTTTGAGGCGCTCCCTTTCCGCCTTTAGCTCCTCCTGCAGGGCTTTAAGCCTTTCCCGCTCGGCCTTAAGCTCCTCCCGCTCCGCCCTTAGGCGCTCCTCCGCCTCCTGCAAACGTTTCTTGGCCTCGGCCTCCAAGGCCTCCGAGCGGCGTTTGAGCTCCGATTCCAGCTCCTGGCGAAAGGACTTGGCCCGCTCCTCCGCCTCCTGGCGCAGGGCCTTGGCCTCGGCCCGGGCCGCTTCCAGGATCTCCTTGGCCTCTTTGCGGGCCGCCTCGAGGACCTCCCTGGCCTCCCCCTTGGCGGCCTCCAGGAGCCTTCTAGTATCCTCGGCCGTGCGGTCTTCTCCCTTGCGTCTAAGAAGCAAGGCCCCCGCCAGGAGCAAGACCAGGAGAATAAGCCCCAGGTCCAAAAGGGTTAGGGTCATCTACTCCTCCCCTTCCTCGCTCCCCGAAAGCACCACCTCGTGGGCCCTCTCCAGGACCTTGGCCCGGATCTCCTCCAAAAGCTCGGGCCGCTCCCGAAGGTAGTCCGCGGCCTTCTCCTTACCCTGGCCCAGGCGGGCCTCCCCATAGGAGAACCAGCTTCCCGCCTTCTCAATGACCCCTGCGGCCACGGCCACGTTCACCAGGTCCATCACCGGGTCCAGGCCCTTGCCGAAGTAGATCTCCAGCTCCGCCTCGCGGAAGGGCGGGGCCAGCTTATTCTTCACCACCTTCACCTTGACCCGTATGCCCACCGCCTCGTTGCCCACCTTGATGGGCTGACCGCTTTTGCGCACGTCCAGGCGCACGCTGGAGTAGAACTTCAGGGCCCTGCCCCCGGGGGTGGTCTCGGGGTTGCCGTACATCACCCCCACCTTCTCCCGCACCTGGTTAATGAAGATGGCGGCGGTGTTGCTCTTGGAAAGCACCGCGGTGAGCTTGCGCAGGGCCTGGCTCATGAGCCTGGCCTGCAGGCCCACGTGCTGGTCCCCCATCTCCCCCTCGATCTCCGCCTTGGGCACCAAGGCGGCCACCGAATCCACCACGATCACGTCCACCGCCCCCGAGCGGGCCAGGAGCTCCACGATCTCCAGGGCCTGCTCCCCGGTGTCGGGCTGGGAGACCAGGAGGTCTTCCACCTTTACCCCCAGCTTCTGGGCGTAAAGAGGGTCCAAGGCATGCTCCGCATCCACAAAGGCAGCCACACCCCCTTGCTTTTGCGCCTGGGCGATGATGGTGAGGGCCAAGGTGGTCTTCCCCCCGGACTCAGGGCCATAGATCTCAATGACCCTACCCCGGGGAATGCCCCCGATCCCCAAGGCCAGGTCCAGGCCCAAGGAGCCGGTGGGGATCACGTCCACCTGCAACTTGGGCATCTCCCCCAGGCGCATGACCGCGCCCTTGCCGAACTCCTTCTCAATGGTCTTGAGAGCGTTCTCCAGCGCTTTCCTCTTGTTCTCGTCCATGCTCACCTCGCAAAGGGAATCTTTCCAAAATGGTATATACGGGCCCCTTGGGCTTAAGCTCCGAGCGCACCAGGGCGAACTCCGTCACCGGCCACTCCAGGCCGAAGACCACCGGGGGCACCCGGGGAGCCGGGGCCTTGCGCCGGGCCAGGGTGATGTGGGGCTTGAAGGGCTTGTCCCCCCCGGCCAGGAGGGCCTCCTCCCCCAAGGCCTCCCGTATCCCCTCCTTAAGCCCTTCCGCCAAAGCGGCAAAACCTTCCCCTTCCGCCTTGGCAAACCAGACCCTTGGGGTGCCCTCGTTGGGAAAGTAGCCCGTGCCCCGGATGCGGGCGGTAAAAGGGGGATGAAGCCGCCCAAGGCGGTGGCCCAAGGCCAGGAGATCCGCCAGGTCCCCTTCCGGCCTTTCCCCCAGGAAAAGGAGGGTAACGTGGAGGTGGTGGGGCGCCACCTCCCTCCACCCCTTGTAGCGGGCCACCCGCCCCTGAGCCTCCACCAAGGCCCGCTTCACCTCTTCAGGAAGAAAGATCGCGTAGAAGAGCCTCATGTTAGGAGTAAGGCCAAGGCGGCATACACGCTTCGGAGCCGCACCACCTCCCGGTCCCCGGGGAAGCGGTAGCGGCGCACCTCCGTCCCCTTAGGCCCCGCCAGGGCCACGAAAACCGTGCCCACGGGTTGATCCTCCAAGGGGTCCGGCCCCGCCACCCCCGTGGTGGAAAGGGCATAGGTGGAACCGAAAAGCACCCGGGCGGCCTCCGCCATGGCCTTGGCCGTATCGGCGGAAACCGTCTTGGCGAGGAGTTCCTCCGGCACACCGAAGCGGGCCTTGGCCCCTACGGAATAGGATACCACGCCCCCCAGGTAGAAGCGGCTGGCCCCCGGTACCCGGGTAATCTCCGCCCCCAAAAGCCCGCCGGTGAGGCTTTCCATGGTGGAGAGGGTGGCCCCTTCCAGCTCCAGGCGGCGCTTCACCGCCTCGGCCAAGGTCAGGTCCCCCTCCCCCCAGACCTCCTTAAGAAGCCTTTTCTTTATCCTGTCCGCCAGGTCCGCCACCAGCTCCTCCCGGCCCCTCACCACCACCTCCACCCCCTGGAGCTTGGGGTAGGTGCCCACCTCCACCTCCTCGTTCCGTTTAAAAAGCTCCCCAAGCCGTTCCACGATCTCCGACTCCCCGATGCCCCAGGTCTTTAAAACCCGCTTGGCGTAGGGGCGGCGGGGAAGGTTCAGCTTGGGCAAGACCTCCGCCCACATGGGCCGCCACTCCGGGGGAGGCCCGGGCAGGAGGATCAGGTCCTTTCCCCCCTTATGCACCCACCAACCCGGGGCCGTGCCCCGGGGGTTCTTAAGCCAGGTGGCCGAGGGGATCCTCAAGGCCTGTTTGCGGTTGGCCTCGGGCATGGGCCGCCCCCGGGCCCGGAAAAGGGCCTCTATTTCCGCCAGCATGGCCTCGTCCAGCTCCAAGGGCTCCCCCAAGGCCTCGGCCACCGCCTCCCGGGTCACGTCGTCGGGGGTGGGGCCTAGGCCCCCCGAAAGCACCAAAAGCCTGGCCCGCTCCCAAGCCTGGGCCACCTCCCGGGCCAGGGGCAGGGGTTCGTCCACCACCCTGAGGGTCCTTTCCACCTTAAGGGCGTAGGCCTCGAGGCTCCTGGCGATCTCCGCGGTGTTGGTGTCCAGGGTTTCTCCAAAGATGAGCTCCGTGCCTACGCCGATGATTTCCGCCCGCTCCATATCGCCTCCTCAAAGGGCCAGGCCTCCACCTGAAAGCGCCCCCCATCCCCTTCCAACACCGCGCCCAAGGGCACCTCCCGGCGCACCACCCCAAAGCCCAAGGCCCCGTAGGGGGTGGCCCTGACCCGCTTGGCCTCCCCCACCTCCCGCCCCTCCCAAAAGAGGGGCAAGGGACCTTCCCCCTCCCGGTAAGGAGGGAGGCACACCAGACCCGCGGGGCGGTGGTACACCTCCTTGCCCTCGAGGCGGGCCATGATTTCCTGGCCCACGTAACACCCCTTGCCGTAGTCCACCAGGTGAAGAAGCCCCACGCTTTGGGGGAGCTCCCCCTGGATGTCGGAAAGAAGGTAAAACCCCTTAAGAAGGGAGAAAAGGGGATAAAGGTCCTGCGGGTAAGCCTCCCCTATCTCCTCGGCCACCTCCTCCCGGCCATCGGCATAAAGCCGGCGGTAGAGGGGGAGGTCCAGAAGCTCCACCTGATCAAAGACGATGTAGCGCCTAAGCCGGGCCCTTAAGCCCTCCAAGGTACCCCAGGGGGCTAGGAGGTAGCCTTCCGGGTGCGGGAATACCGTGGCCGCCTCCTCAATCTGGCCCCGATGGTTGAGGAAGAGGGCCCCCATGGGCCCGGATAGCCGCCTCAGGTCCCGGGTGCACTGGCTCTGGAGGAAGGAAAGGGCATCCGGTCCCCGGAGCAGCAAAACCCCGGGAAAGGCGAAGTACCCCTCGCCCGCCAAGGCTTTTTCCAAGGCCTCCTCCATGCTTCCCATTATTGACCAAAGGGTCAGATAGGGGGAGAATGGCGAACGTGCGCCTCTTCTGGGGCTCCTTTGTAGCGCTTTTCCTGGTGGGCGTGATCGTGGCCCTCCCGGGGGCGGCCCTCCCCGAGTGGCGGGGGCGTTACGGCGTGGGCGGGGAGGTCTCCTGGTTTTTCACCGCCCTTCTCCTAGGCTTGCTCCTGGGAGTCCGCCTGGCCCAAGGAGGAAGGCGCCACCCCCTTTTTCCCGCCGCCCTTGGGCTTGTGGGCCTGGCCCTGTGGGGAGTGGCGCTGGCCCCCACCTTCCCCTTGGTGGTGGCCCTAGCCTTCCTCCTGGGGCTGGGGGAAGGGGTGATGAACGTCCACGGCAACAGCCTGGTAGGTGAGCTTGACCCCGGAAGGCGGGTGGAACTCCTCAACCGGGTGAACGTGGCCTTCGGCCTAGGGGCGGTCTTCACCCCCTTCGCCCTCACCCTTTTGCCCTACACGGGCGTGCTTTTCCTGGCGGGCCTCCTGGCCTGGGCAGGTGCCCTTCTTCTCTGGAAGGCGCCGGCGGTATCCCAGGCGCCCAGGGAACGCGGGCCTGGGCTTTGGCCCTTCCTGTTGGTGGTGGCCGTCTATACGGGCCTCGAGGGCTCCTTAGCCGCCTGGAACCGGGTCTGGCTGGAGCACCTGGGCCATTCCACGGCCCTGGGCGGCTTCCTCCTTTCCCTGTATTGGCTTTTCCTAGCCCTGGGCCGCCTCTTTTTGGCCAGGCGGGTGGCGCAGAACCCCTTGGGCGCCCTAAAAGGGCTTCTCCTTGGGGTCCTAGCCCTCCTCACCTTCAACCTCCTCCCCCCCACGGCCCTCCTTTTTCCCCTGACCGGCTTCCTCCTAGGCCCCCTTTTCTCCACCCTCTTCGCCTTGGTGCAGGCCCGATACGGCCACCGGGCCCTGGGTGGATTGCTCTATGCGGGGGCCACGGGAAGCACCGTGATCCCTGCCCTTTTTGCCCTGTTGCCCACGGTGGGGATTCCCTATGGGCTTTTTCTCCTGGCCCTAGGGCTTTTTTTCCTAATCTCCGGATTGGAGCGGAGGGTAGCCCATGCTTAAGGCCCTGCTCTTTGACCTGGACGGCACCCTGGCCGACACCGACCCCCTGCACCTTTTGGCCTGGCGGGAGGCCCTGGCGCCCTGGGGTATAGGGGTGGACGAAGCCTTTTACCGGAAGCGGATCTCGGGCCGGCTCAATCCTGACATCCTCCAGGACCTCTTGGGGCTGGATGGGGAGGCGGCCGCCCAGATCATAGAGGCCAAGGAGGCCCGGTTTCGGGAACTGGCCCAGGACCTAAAGCCCATGCCGGGCCTCCTCGAGCTTTTGGAGGAGGCCCAGGCCAAGGGCCTCACCTGGGGCGTGGTGACCAACGCCCCCAAGGCCAACGCCCACCACGTGCTTAAGGCTTTAGGTCTAAAGCCTCCTCTTTTGGTCTTGGCGGAGGAGGTGGGCCGGGGGAAGCCCCATCCCCTCCCCTACCAGGTGGCCCTGAAAAGGCTAGGCCTCCTTCCCACGGAAGCCTTGGCCTTTGAGGACTCCCCCTCGGGGGTAAGGAGCGCCGTGGGGACGGGGATTACCACCTATGGGCTTCTAACGGGCCACGGGAAGGAAGCGCTCCTCGAGGCGGGCGCCATGAGGGTCCTGCGAGACTTCCGGGAAGCCCTAGCCTTACTCTAGGGCATACCTCCGGAAGGCCTCCTCGTCAAACGAGGCCCCCACCAGGTCCTCCCAGTAGAGCCAGCCCTGGCGGAAGGCGGGGAAGTTCAGGAACCCCCCTTCCGCCTTGAGGTGGAAGGCCAGCTCGTTGGGCTCGGTGACCCCCTGCTGGAAGGCCAAAAGGGCGGACTGGTAGGCGCCAAAGGCGCTTTGCGCCTGGCTTCCCACCATGGCCCTTTTGCCCCTTTCCCGGGCCAAGGCCAGCATCTCTAAGGTCCAGGTAACCCCGGTGCGGGCCGGCTTCAGGTTCAGGATGTCAAAGGTGTCCAGAAGAAGCTCCCGGCGGAGGTCCTTGGGGGTCATGGCCGAGTCGTCGGCGATGAGGGGAAGAATGGCTTTTTCCCTTAGTCTCCTCCGGGCCTCCACCTCCTCTATGGGCAGGGGCTCCTCCACGTAAAGGAGGCCCATCTCCTTCCAGGCGAGAAGGTAGCCTTCGGCTTCTTTGGGGGAAAGGGTTTCGTTGGCATCGGCGTAGAGATCCACGTCGGGGAAGGCCTCCTTGAGGCGGGCAATCTTCCGGCCATCCTCCTCCAGGTTCCGGCCCACCTTCACCTTGAAAACCCGCACCCCCGCCTCGTAGGCCATGCGGGCATCGGCAAGCACCTCCTCCTCCTGGGCTATGCCTAGAATGTAGGCCACCCGCACCCGGTGCTTAGCGGGCTTCAGAACCTGGTGCAGCTCCTCCCCTTCGCTCCGGGCCCAGGCCTCCCAAAGGGCCAGGTCCAAGGCCCCCTTTAGGCCCAGGTTGCAGGGGAAGGCCTCCAGGACCTTACGGATGGCCTCCTGGTCGTCGGCCTCCAGGCCAAGGAGCCTGGGCTTCAGATACTCAAGGCCTGCCCGGACGCTTCCCCAGGTCTCCCCGTAGATGGTGGGGCGGATGGCCACCTCCGCCCGGCCCAAGGAGCCATCGCTCAGCTCCACCCAGAGAAGGGCGTGCTCAATGGCCTCCATCTCCGAGGCCTTGCCCCAGCGCAAGGGCGCCTTTAGGGGGATGCGGAAAGGGATCAGCTCGAGGTGGCGGATACTGGCCATGAGGCCATTTTAGAGGCCAAACCGGCCCAGAAAAGCCCTCACCGCCCCCACCTCCTCCCTTAGGGAAAGCTTCTCCGTGTCCAAGACCAGGGCCCGGGGGTGGTGGGAAAGGAGGCGCAAGGGGCCCAGGGGATCGTAGTTCCGCTTCTCCTCGGCCACGATCTTAAGCTTGGCCAAGACCTCCTCCCAAGGGGCCAGGGCCAAGGCCTCCTCCAACTCTTCCGGGGACAGCACCCCTTCTGCCAGGGCCTTTAGCTCCGCCAACTCCTCCGGGCGAAGCTCCACCCGGTCAAAGGCATCCCCACGGGAAAGAAGCCGCTTCAGCCGCGTGGCCTCCCGGGCATGGAGGACCACGAAAAGGGCCTTGGGTAGGTGGGCCAGGGCATAGGCCACCTCCGCCTCCCCCCGAAGCCCGTCAAAGAGAAGGGGAAAGCGGGGTTCCCCATACCCCCGGGCCAGGACCTCGGCCACCCCTCCCGGGAACTCTTCCCGGAAGCGGCGGGTCAGGCGGAAGCGCTCCTCCCGGGGAATGGGCGGGGTTACCCCGTAGCGGGGAAGGACGTAAAGGTCCACCAGCTCCCGGCGGTCGGGAAGCCGGGGAAAGCCCAGGGCCTCCACCAGGGTGCTTTTCCCCACCCCGGTTAGGCCCACCAGGATAAGGAGAGGATGGTCCTTTAGGGGAACGAGGGCCGGGCGGGCCTCGAGGGAGAAGGCGGCCGACATCATAGGTGGGATTGTACGACCATCGCAAAAGAGATGGGCCGACTTGGATAAAATGTTCCCCATGGGGCATGCCGTCAAAGCCCTTAGGACCCTCTCTGCAGGGGAATACCTGGCTTGGGAGGAAACCCAGAGGGAGCGGCATGAGCTGGTGGAAGGCGTGCCCCACGCCATGGCCGGCGCCAGCCGAGTGCACAACCTCCTGGTGGGAAACCTCTATGCCCTCCTAAGACCCCTCGCCCGTGCCCGCGGCTGCCGCCTCTACTCGGAAACGGTAAAGCTCAGGATAGGGGAAAGCACCTTTTACTACCCGGACCTCATGCTGGTCTGCGCTGGCGATCCCCCCCACGCCTACTACGAAGACCAACCCTGCCTGTTGATAGAAGTAGTCTCTCAGGCCACCGAGGTTATAGACCGTAGGGAGAAGCTAAGCCGTTACCTGGGTATTCAGAGCCTCCAGGGCTACCTCCTGGTGGACAGCCGTACCCGAAAAGTAGAGGGGTTCCTTCGGCGGGGCGAGGGATGGGTTTACGCGCTTTGGGAAGGCGTCCAGGGGAAAACCATAGAGGTGCCATGCTTGGGGATCCACATCTCTATGGGGCAAATCTATGAGGACACGGGGATTCCCGAGGACACAGGTGGCCAACTAAAGACGGACCAAATTTAAGAAGTGACTGATAAGATGGGGGTTGATATGAAGCGCTTAGCCGCTCTCCTTACCCTGAGCCTAGCCCTGGCCCAGGCCCCCGCCTACCCGGAAAACACCCTGGGCCTAGGTTATGCCCCGGACAAGGGCCCCTACCTCCAAGGAAGCGCCCTCTTGCCCTTTAGCCCCTTGGGCATTGACACGGGGCTTGACCTGCAGGCCCTCATGGCCCAAAACCCTGAGGTCTTCGCCCTTTTGAAGGCCAACCTCTTCCCGGGCCTGGTCCTGGCAGATCTCTACACCTCGGTGGGGGTGGGCCTGGACCTGAGGTACCCCTTTGGCGTGCACCTGGGGCCGGTGGTGAGCCTCGAGGTGCCCGGAGGAGCCCTTTCCGCCTATGGGGGACTGGGCTACCAAGGGGGCTTCCACCTGGCCTGGGGGGCGGGCTTCAGGTTCTACCTGGAGCCCTTGGCCTTGGAGGTTTCCGCCTCCGACCGGTATCCCTTCCTCCTAAGCCTCCTCTACCTCTGGTAACGTGCGGCGCCTACCCCTTTGGCTCTTTTCCTTGCCGGCCCTTCTCACCCTGGGGGTCTTCGTCCTCTATCCCTTTTTGGATGTGATTCGCTTTTCCACCTGGGAGTGGTCGGGGCTTTCCGAGCCGAAACCGGTGGGGCTAAAAAACTACCAGGACCTCCTAAGGGACCCTGCCTTCTTTGGAAGCCTCTGGGTGACCCTAAAGTTCATGCTCCTGGCCCTGCCCCTTTTCGTGGGGCTTTCCCTGGCCTTGGCGGTGGCCCTGGAGGGGGCACCTTACGAACGCTTGGCCAAAAGCCTCCTCTTCCTCCCGGGCCTCGTCACCCTGGGCGGGGCCACCCTAAGCTGGTACACCCTCTTCACCCCCGAGTACGGGGCCCTAGCCCAGTTCCTCCCCATCCCCCCTTGGGACCGGGAAGGATTTTGGGCCCTTTTCATGGTGGTCCTCTTCACCCTCTGGCGCCACCTGGGGTATGGGGTCCTGGTGGCCTCGGCCCGGCTTAAGGCCATTCCCAAAACCCTTTTGGAAGCCGCCTATGTGGACGGGGCCGGGCCCTTGGAGGCCTTCCGCCACGTGATCCTCCCCCTCATGCGCCCGGCGGTGGCCTTTTTGGTGGTGGTGGGCACCATCCTCTCCTTACAGTCCTACTCCGCGGTCTTCCTCCTCACCCGGGGCGGGCCCTATGGGGCCACCCGGGTCCTAGGCTACTACCTCTATGAGTCGGGGTTTGAAAACTTCCGGTTGGGCTACGCCGCCGCCGTCACCGTGGTCATCCTCCTCCTCACCCTCTTCTTCGCCTATGCCCAGCTTAGGCTTTTGCGTCACGGGGAGGAGTAGCGGTGCTGGCGAAGGGCCTCCTGATGGGCCTCAAAGCTGGTGCTGAGAAAAAGCCGGCCCTTGGCGTGGAAAAAGTAAAGGTAGGGGCGGCCTTGGGAATCGGTGCGCACCGGGTTCAGCACAGAGAGAAGCGCCGCCCGCCCCGGGTTCCCAATGGGCCCCGGGGGAAGCCCGGCATAGCGGTAGGTGTTGTAGGGGGAGTCATGGGCGAAATCCCCGGCCTTCCGGGAGAGCTCAGGTAGGCGCTTGCCCAGGGCATAGGCCACCGTGGGATCCGCCTGGAGGGGCATACCCCGTTCCAACCGGTTTAGGAAAACCCCTGCGATCATGGGCATCTCCTCGAGGCTCCCCGCCTCCGCCTGGACGATGGAGGCCAAGGTCACCCAGGCGTGAACGGAAAGCCCCCTCTCCTGCAAAAGGCGCTTTACCGGAGGGGTAAGCTCGGACTCAAAGCGGCGCAGGAGGGCCCGGAGCACCTCCTCGGGGGTGGCGAGCAGGTCAAAGGTGTAGGTGGCCGGGAAGAGGTAGCCCTCCAGGGTCCTGCCCTCCACGTAGGGGGGGCGCAAGGCGCCGGGCTCCTGGACGATCCTTAGGAAACCCTCCCCATCCAGCCCGGCCTGGGAAAGCCTTCTGGCGTAGTCCACAGCCCTTTCCCCTTCGGGGAAGGTGAGGGTCACCGTAAGGGGCTTCTCCCCTCCCGTGAGGGCCCGGGCCAGGCGGAAGGCCCCCTCCCCCGTGAGGCGGTAAACGCCCGGGACCAGTCCCTTGGCCCGGCCGGAGAAGCGGAGATAGGCGGCAAAAAGGTAACCTGAGCGCAAAAGCCCCGCCTCTTCTAAAATCCTCGCCACCTCTTGCCCCGTGGCCCCTCGGGGAATGCGCACGGTAGCCTCCTTCCCCGTGGGGCCCAGAAGCCAAAGGGCATAGGAGAGGAGGAGGGCAAAGGTCACAAAGAAGGCCACCACCCCGCGCCAAAGCCAACGCCTAGAGCCTTCCCGCAAGATACCCCTCCAAAAGGATCACCGCACTCATCTCATCCAGCCGGCCCTTCTCCTGGCGAACCCGCTTGGGAGCATGTTTTAGGCGCCTGGCTGCCGCCTGGGTGGTGTAGCGCTCGTCCAAAAGCTCCACCTCGAGGCCCTTGGCCCTCAAGGCCTCCACCAGGGGAAGGACCCGCTGGGCCTGGGCGCTTTCCTTGAGGTCGGTGCGGAGGGGAAGGCCCACCAGAAGCTTACCCAGCCCTTCCCGGCGCACGAAGTCCAGGATGGCCGCCACATCCGCTTCCAGGCCCTTGCGCACCAAATAACCCCGGCCGAAGGCGAAGGGGCTTCCCTCCTCCCCCACCGCCAGGCCGATCCTGGCCTCTCCCACATCAAGCGCGCCCACCCGCATACGGCACGCTACGGTCCGCCAGCACCACCCCCAGGTAGAGAAGGGTAATCCCCATGGCCCTACCCACCTCCTCGAGGCCCACCACCCCAAAGCGGTTTAGGGTGCTGGTGGAAGCCAAGACCAAGGCCGCCAGGAAGATGAGGGCCGTGCCCTGGGCCCGCAAGGGGTTTTTGCGCCAAAAAAACAGGGTGGTGTAAAGGGCCACCCCTGCCATCAGGACCGTGCCCAAAAGGTTAAAAGGGATGGTCCAAAGCCTAGGCGAGGTAAGGCTGGGCTCGGGGAAGGCCTGACCCAAAGGGGCGTAGGGAAAAGGCAACCGGGAGAAGTCCAAGGGAGCCGAGAGCACCAAGTAAAGGCCATAGAGGATGAAAGGGGCCAGACCCCAAAGGAGGCCCCGGGCCGCCTTGGGGTTGAGGAGGGCCAGGCTCCCTAGGCCCAAAAAGGTCACCCCGTGCATGGCCCCGGTGAGGTACCAAAGCCGGTAAAGAAGGGGGTTCCAGGCCCCTAAGAGCTTGGCCAAAAGCTCGGCGGAAACCGCCAAGGCAAAGAGAAGAAGGCCCAGGGAGTAGAGGGCGTTATGCAGGGAAGGGCGCCTGCGGTAGCGCCCAAAGGTGAGGCCGAAAAGGGCCCAGGAGAGGGCCACAGCCAGGAGGCTAAGGGCTAGTGCCATGGCGCCATTTTACCCCAGGATACGGGGAAGGGGTTTAACCCTATCCCACCTCCGCGGTTAGCCCAGGGCCCCGTGGGTTCCGGTACACCCTTTCCCCAAACCAAGGGGGCGAGAAAGGATTTCGGCCCTAGGGCAAGAGGCTGGGAAGGGCCTCCCGCGCCTTCTCGGGGGATAGCCCACCCCCTTGGGCCAAGGCCCCCTTCCCGCCCCCCCGGCCACCCGCCCGCTCCGTGAGGGCGTGGAAGAGGGCACCCGCCTCGAGGCCCCTTTCCTGGGCCCGTGGCGAAAGCTTCAGCACCGCTTGTCCCCCGCTCAGGACCAAAGCCACATCGGCCCCCTTCTGCACCAGGTCGTCCGCCGCCTGGCGCAAGGCGGCCATGTCCACCGCAGGGATCTCCAGCACCCCGTAGCGCAAGCCCCCCTTCTCCAAAAGGGAAAACTCCTTTCCGAGCTCCGCCTGCACCAGGCGGGCCTTTAGGCTTTCCACCTCCCTCTCCTTGGCCTTGAGTTCCTGTAGGAGCTTTTCCACGCGCTCTTCCAGCTGGGCCTCCCCCACGGAAAGCCTTTCGGCAAGGAACTTAAGCCGCTTTAGACTCCCCCGGGCCAAGCGCACCGCCCATTCCCCGGCCACCGCCTCCAGGCGCCGCACCCCGGCGGAAACCGCCTCTTCCCTCTGGATGAGGAAGGCCCCGATCTCCCCCGTGCGCCGCACGTGGGTGCCCCCGCAGAGCTCCTTGGACTCCACCCCGGGCAGAGGGCTTCCCTCCACCCGCACCACCCGCACCACTTCCCCGTACTTCTCCCCGAAAAGGGCCATGGCCCCTTCCCGCTTAGCCTCCTCCAGGGGCATGTAGCGCCAGGTAACGGGGAAATCCGCCAGGACCCAGCGGTTCACCAAAAGCTCAATCCGCTCCAGCTCCTCCTCCCTAAGGGGCTCGGGGTGGGTGAAGTCAAAGCGCAGGCGGTCTGGGGCCACCAGGCTCCCCGCCTGGCGCACATGGGGGCCCAAGACCGCCCTAAGGGCGGCGTGGAGGAGGTGGGTGGCGGTGTGGTGGCGCTCCGTGTCCCGGCGGGCAGGGTCCACCACCGCCCGCACCGTCGCCCCCACCCGCAACACCCCCTCTTCCACCCTGGCCCGGTGCAGGAAGATGCCCCTTTCCGTCTTGAGGGTGGTCTCCACCCTGGCCCGGCCTGAGGGCCATTCCAACCGGCCGAAGTCCCCGATCTGCCCACCCCCTTCCGCATAGAAGGGGGTCTTGTCCAGGACCACCTGGACCTCGGTGCCGGGACCTGCTTCCTCCAGGCTCTGGTCCCCGGCCAAGAGGGCCAAGACCGTGGCCTCCGCCTCGAGGGTGCCGTAGCCTAAAAACTCCGTGGCCCCCCTCTCCACGTAAAGCTCCTCCAGCACCTGGGCGCTCTTCTTGAAGATCTCCCGCTCAAAGGCCATGGCGGCTCGGGAACGCTCCTGCTGCTCCTCCATGGCCCTCTTGAAGCCCTCGGTGTCCACCCCATAGCCCCTTTCCGCGGCGATCTCCACCGTGAGGTCCAGGGGGAAGCCGTAGGTATCGTAGAGGCGGAAGGCCTCCACCCCCGGCACCACCTCACCCGGCCTGAGGCCAGAGAGCAAGGCGTCCAAACGCTTAAGACCCCCCTCCAGGGTTTCCAGGAAGCGCTCCTCCTCGAGGCGGATCTGCTTCTCCACCGCGGGCAGGTTCTCCCGCATCTCGGGGTAGAAGTCCCCCAAGACCTCGGCCACCACCGGGGCCAGGCGGTGGAGGAAGGGATCCTGCAAACCCAAAAGGTAGCCGTGCCTTAAGGCCCGGCGGAGCAGGCGGCGGATCACGTACCCCCGGCCGGTGTTGGAGAAGGTCACCCCGTCGGAAAGGGCCGCCACCACCGCCCGGACGTGGTCCGCGATCACCCGGTGGCTCACGGAGGCCTTTCCCTCGTAGGGCCTGCCGCTCCAGAGGGCCACCCGCTGGATGATGGGATAGAAGGTGTCCGTGCGGTAGAAGTCCTCCACGTCCTGGAGGATGGCCGCCACCCGGTAAAGGCCCATCCCCGTGTCAATGTTCTTCTGGGGCAGGGGTTTTAAGATGCCGGGGCCTGGGATGGGGCCCTGGCGGTCGTACTGGGTGAAGACCAGGTTCCAGATCTCCACGAAGCGGTCCCCGCTCCCCGTGTTGGGGCCGGTCTCGTCCGGGGTGCCAAAGGCCGGGCCCCGGTCGTAGAAGATCTCCGAGCAGGGTCCACTGGGACCGTTGGGACCGTGGGTGATGGCCCCACCCGGCCAGTAGTTCTCGTCCTCGCCAAAACGGCCAATCCTTTCCGCGGGCACCCCCACCAGGTCCCGCCAGATGGCGTAGGCCTCGTCGTCGTCCTCATAGACCGTGACCCAAAGCCGATCGGGGTCCAAGCCCAGCCACTTGGGGTCGGTGAGGAACTCCCAGGCCCAGAGGATGGCCTCCTTCTTGAAGTAATCGCCAAAGGAGAAGTTGCCCAGCATCTCAAAGAAGGTATTGTGCCGGGCGGTTCTCCCCACGTTCTCTATGTCCCCCACCCGGAGGCACTTCTGGCAGGTGGTGATCCTTCGCCACTCCTTACCCCCAAAGATGGGCTTGGCCCCCAGGAAGTAGGGCTTTAAGGGGGCCATGCCCGCAGAGGTGAAGAGCAAGGAGGGGTCGTTTTCGGGGATGAGGCTGAAGGAGGGGAGGCGCAAATGCCCCTTGCCCTCAAAGAAGGACAGGTACTTTTCCCGGATCTCCGCCGTGCGCATGCCCTTGATTATAGGCAGTAGACTTGGGCCATGACCGTACAGATGCGCCGCTACCGGTTGAAGGAAGGCACCCGCGAGGCTTTCCAAAAGGTGTTCTTGGAGGTCATCGTCCCCTTGCGCCAGGCCACCGGGTTTAAGGTGCTGGGAGCCTACTGGATCGGGGAGCGGGAGTTCTTGTGGTTCGTGGGCCACGAGGACTTCCTCGAGGCGGAAAAGGCCTACTACAGCCACCCCGAAAGGCAGAAGGTGGACCCCAGCCAGTACCTGGAGGAGATAGAAACCCGCTTCGTGGAAAGGCTCATCTAGCCTCTAGGGAAGGGGTCTGTAGGCTCCGCCACGCCGCGGCCACCCCTAGGGGATAAGCTTTAGGGGATGGAAGTCCTTGCGCTGGTCCTCCGCAACCTCTTGGCCCGTCCCGTGCGTAGCCTCCTGACCCTTCTGGGGGTCCTGATCGCCACCACCAGCATGGTCCTTTTCCTATCCTTCGGGGAGGGCTTGCGGCGCTCCCTGGCCCAGGAGCTATCCCGGGTGGGCCCCGCCATTCAGATCGTCCCCGAGGGGATGGAGGGGCTGGGGTTCTCCGGGTATCCTGAAATCACCCCCAAGGAGTACGGGCTGGCCCAGGAAGCGGGCAGGGAGCTGGGTGTCAGGGCCATCATCCCCACCCTCTTCCTGGCTCGAGGCGGGTTCGACCCCCAGACCAGCTTCTTCTTCCAGGGCCTGCCGCAAGGCGTAGCCCCGGACCTCCTTTACCCGGGGGTAAGGGTACAGGCCGGCCGGCTTCTCCCTTCGGAAAGGGGGGCCATCGTGGGGGCCAAGGTGGCCAAACGCAGCCAGCTTTCCCTAGGAGGCCCCCTCAGGCTTTCCCCCCGGGTGGAACTGAGGGTGGAGGGCATCCTGGAGGAAAGCGGGGGGCTTGCCGATAACCTCATCTTCGTGCCCCTAAAGCCCTTGCAGGAGGTTCTGGGCACGGAAAACTACACCGCCTTGCTGGTGGCCTTAAACCCCGGGCAGAAGGCGGAGGAGGTGGCCCGGGCCCTGGAGGCCAGCCTCCCCGGCCTCAAGGCCCAGACCACCGGGGACGTGATGCGCTTTGCCGAAAGGGCCTTGCGCATCAGCGACCTCGTGCGCTTTGGCATCAGCCTGGTGGCCTTGGTGGTGGGGGGGCTTTTGGTGGCCAACACGGTGATGATGTCCGTCTATGAAAGGACGCGGGAGTTTGGGGTCATGCGGGCTTTGGGCGCCAAGCGGGGTTTCATCTTCCGGCTGGTGGTGCTGGAGGCGCTTTTCCTTGCCCTGTTGGGCGGTGTGTTGGGGCTGGCCTTGGGAAGCGCGGTTTCCTATGCCATCAACCTCTACACCCTGGACCAGGTGGGCCTAGCCCTCTCCGCGGTCACCCCCAGGCTTTCCCTCTTTGCCCTCTTGGTAGCCCTGGGGCTAGGGCTTTCCGCCGGGCTTCTTCCCGCCTACCACGCCAGCCGCATCCCGGTGGTGGAGGCCTTGGGGAGGGTGTGATACCACCCTGGCCCACGCCAGGGTGGGGCCCCGGAAAAGGCCTTGGCTAGGCGAGAGGGCCGTGGAGGAACGGGACATGAAAAACAGGGACCAGGCTACCCCACCCCAGCTTCCAGCGAGGATTGGGGCCAATAGGGAGTCAACGATGGCCAACCTACGAGCCGAAAACCTCAGCAAGCGCTATCGGCAGGGGGAGAGGGAGGTGGTGGCCCTCGAGGGTTTCACCTTCTCCTTTCCCCAGGGGAGTACCGCGGTGGTGGGGCCTTCGGGGAGCGGCAAGACCACCCTCCTAAACCTCCTCGCCGGTTTTGACCTGCCCACGGAAGGGGGAGTGTACCTGGGGGAGCTGGCCTTGCACCAGCTTTCCGAGGACCAAAGGGCCGAGGTGCGCCTCCGGAATATGGGCTTTGTCTTCCAGCAGTGGAACCTGATCCCCACCCTCACCGCCTGGGAAAACGTGGCCTTTCCCCTCCTCCTGGCGGGCCTTCCCCCCAAGGAAAGGAGGGAGCGGGCCCTAGCCCTTTTGGAACAGGTCGGGCTTCTGGAAAGGGCCCAGCATCTGCCAAGCCGCCTGTCGGGGGGAGAACAGCAACGGGTGGCCCTGGCCCGGGCCCTGGCCCTGGATCCCCCCATCCTCTTCGCCGACGAGCCCACGGGGAACCTGGACGCCGCCTCCCGGGAACAGGTGGCGGCCCTGCTCTTTGAGGCTGGGCAGGCGCGTACCCTCATCCTGGTGACCCACGACCTGGAGCTGGCCAGCCAGGCGGACCGGATCCTGCACCTAAGGGGAGGCCGGCTGGTACGGGTAGCCACCCCGGCACCAGGCTAAATCCTGGGGACATCTGGCCCCCTAGGCCGTGGCACAATACCCTTTATGGGCAAGCGGCTGGTGGTGATCGGTGGGGTGGCGGGTGGGGCTTCCGCCGCCGCCAAGGCCAAGCGGGAGAACCCGGACCTCGAGGTGGTGGTCTACGAAAAGTCGGGCTGGGTTTCCTACGGGGCCTGCGGCCTGCCCTACGTGCTTTCCGGGGAGATTCCCCGTCTGGAAAAGCTGGTGGCCCGGACCCCGGAGGAGTTCCGGAAGCAGGGGGTAGAGATCCACACCCATCACGAGGTGGTGGACGTGGATCCGGAGCTCAAAACCCTCACCGTCTTTGACCACCAGGAAGGGCGCACCTTCCAGGACCGGTACGACCACCTGGTCCTGGCCACCGGGGCTAGGCCCATCCTTCCCCCCATCCCGGGCACGGAGCAGCAAGGGGTCTACACCCTAAGGAGCATGGAGGATGGCCAAAAGCTCCTCAAGGCCCTGGAAGGGGCCAAAAGGGCCGCCATCCTGGGGGCGGGGTACATCGGCCTCGAGGTGGCCGAGGCCTTCCGCAAGCGGGGCCTCGAGGTCACCCTCCTGGAGCTCAAGGACCGCCCCTTACCCCACTGGGATGGGGAAGTGGGCCATCTCCTCAAGGAAGAGCTGGAGCGCCATGGGGTGGAGGTCTGGACGGGGGTGAGGGTGGTGGCCTTCAGGGGCCAGGGCCGGGTGGAGGCGGTGGAAACCTCGGAAGGGGTGGTGCCCGCCGATTTGGTCCTGGTGGCCACGGGGGTCCGGCCCAATACCCTCCTGGCCCAGGCCATGGGGGTGGCCTTGGGCCCCACGGGGGCCATCGCCACCGACGAAAGAATGCGCACCAACCTGGAAGGCGTGTATGCCGCCGGGGACGTGGCGGAAAGCTTCCACCAGGTGCTGAAGCGCCCCTACTGGCTTCCCTTGGGGGACGTGGCCAACAAGCACGGCCGCACCGCCGGGGCGGTCATCGCCGGCAAGGAGGCCCGCTTTGCCGGGGTGGTGGGCACCGCCATCTTCAAGGCCTTTGGCCTGGCGGTGGCCACCACGGGTCTTTCCCAGGAGGCGGCCCTAAGGGAAGGGTTCCGCGCCAAGAAGGTCTTCATCCAAAGCCGGGACGGGGCCCATTACTACCCGGGAAGCCAGCCCCTTTGGGTGGAGCTGGTCTACGAAGAGAGGACGGGAAAGCTTTTAGGCGGGGCCGTGGTGGCCCATGGGCACGGGGCCTTGCGCATAGATGCCCTAGCCGCCCTGCTGCACCAAGGGGGCACGGTGGAGGACCTCTTGAGCCTGGACCTGGCCTACGCCCCGCCCTATAGCCCCGTCTGGGACCCCCTTCTCATCGCCGCCCAGCAAGCCAGGTAACCCCAAAGCCCAGCTGGGGTCCCCCATAAGTCCCCGACAAGGCGGTAAACCGGTGTAGTTAGGAGGGGAAAACACCATCAAGGAGTGTTAAGCCTCTTGCCTTACACCCTACACCGTAACTTCTCCCAGCTCCAGACTGGCCTTGGGAGGTGAGGGATGGATCCCTTAAGCATGCTGACCCCCGAGATGCGGCAAGAGGCGGAGGAGCTCAGGCGGGAGTGGGCCACCAACCCCCGGTGGAAGGGGGTGAGGCGGGACTACCGCCCCGAGGATGTGGTGCGGCTTCGGCCCAGCGTGAAGGTGGAGTACACCTTAGCCAAGCGAGGGGCAGAGAAACTTTGGCAACTCCTGCACGAGCGCCCTTACGTGCACACCTTCGGGGCCTACACCGGGGCCATGGCGGTGGAGATGGTGCGGGCCGGGCTGGAAGCCATTTACCTCTCCGGCTGGCAGGTGGCCGCCGACGCCAACCTGGCCTGGCAGACCTACCCCGACCAGTCCCTTTACCCCTATAACTCCGTGCCCCAGATCGTGAAGCGCCTCAACAACGCCCTGATGCGGGCCGATATGATCGAGCGCTCCGAGGGCAAGGTGACCCGGGACTGGTACGTGCCCATCGTGGCCGATGCGGAGGCGGGCTTCGGTGGGGCCTTGAACGTCTTTGAGCTCACCAAGGCCATGATAGAGGCCGGGGCCGCGGGCATCCACTACGAGGACCAGCTGGCCTCGGAGAAGAAGTGCGGTCACCTGGGGGGCAAGGTGCTGGTGCCCACCTCCCAGCACATCCGCACCCTCCAAGCGGCCCGCCTGGCGGCGGACACCATGGGGGTACCCACGGTGATCATCGCCCGCACCGACGCCGAGGCGGCCACCCTCATCACCAGCGACATAGATGAGCGGGACAGGCCCTTTATCCTTTCCCAAGAGCGCACCCCCGAGGGCTTCTACCGGGTGAGGAATGGCCTCGAGGCGGGGATTGCCCGGGCCTTGGCCTATGCCCCTTACGCCGACGTCATCTGGATGGAAACCTCCAAGCCCGACCTGGAGGAGGCCCGCAAGTTCGCCGAGGCGGTGAAGAAGGCGTTCCCCGACAAGCTCCTCGCCTACAACCTCTCCCCCTCCTTCAACTGGAAGAAATTCCTGGACGACGAGACCATCGCCAAGTTCAACCGGGAGCTGGGGGAGATGGGGTACAAGTTCCAGTTCATCACCCTGGCGGGCTGGCACACGGTGAACTACTACATCTGGGAGCTGGCCAAGGGCTACAAGGCCCGGGGCATGCCCGCCTTCGTGGAGCTCCAGCAGAAGGAGTTCCTGGCCCAGGCCCAGGGTTTCACCGCCGTGAAACACCAGCGGGAGGTGGGGGCGGGCTACTTTGACGAGGTGGTCCTGGCCCTGACCCAAGGGGAGGCCTCCACCCTGGCCCTCAAGGGCTCCACCGAGGAGGCCCAGTTCAACGAGCCCGTGCACTGAGGGCAGGCCTTGCGCCCCTCCTTACCGCCCCCAAACCGGGGGCGGTTTAATCTGGGTAGGCTGTGGCCACACCGGGGCTGGTATAGTGTAATCACCATGTCAGATGCACATACACCCTGGTTGCGCTATCTGGAGGAGCTCCGCCCGCACCTCAGGGGCCGGGACCACCGGGGCAAGCGGGGCTCCTTGCGCTGGCTGGAAGCCCTTATGACCGAACGGGGGGGCAAGGCGGGGACGGTGCGCAACATCCTCTACAAGGACCTGGGAAGCCCCGAGGAGAAGGAAAGGCTTTACGGGGTCATCGCCGACCTGTACCAGGAGGCGGGCCTCCCTCCTCCTCCTCCCCCGGCGGAGCTTTTCCTGGAAAGCGCCCGCAAAACCCTGGGCCGGGACAAACGCCGGATCTTCCGCCGTTTCCTGAAGGAACTGGAGGCCGGAGGTAAGCCTCAGATGGTGGTGGTGGGGGGGCCGGCCACGGGCAAGGGGGTTCTCTTGGCCGCCTTGAGCCGTGCCCTCTCCGCTTTGCCGGGAAAGGAACCCTTTCTCCTCAACCTGGGGGGGGAACTGGCCCAGGCCCTGGTCCCCTTGGCCGAGGGCTTGGGGACAGGGGAGGAGGTGCGGTCCCTTCTGGCCCAGCTTTCCCCCACCCAGCCCTACATCCTGCAAGGAGCCCTGGAGCAGGAGGTCCTGACCCTCCTGGCCCGGGGCCTGAACCGGGAGGGGCGCCCTCTCCTCCTCCGGGCCGAGGCTGAGGGCACCTTGGAAGGCCTCCCCCTGCGGGGCCCGGACGGCACCCAAAGGGGGCTCGCGGCCTGGCTGGAGCCTTTCCTAAAGGCCTTGACCATTCCCTACGTGGCGGCCCTAAGCGAGCCACCCCCCGCCCTGCCCTTCCAACCCCTCTCCCCTCCGAGCCGGGAGGAGGCCCGGCGCTTCGTACGGGAACGGCTTCCCCACCTGCCCCCGGAGAGGCTGGAAGCCTTGGTGAACCAGGCGGGGCGCAACTTTGGGGAGCTTTCCCGCTTGGTGCTTCTGGAAGCCGCCAAGCACGATCCCCAAACCCCTTTGCAAGACGATCCGGCCCTCAAACCCCTGCTCCTGGCCCTTTCCGCCTTCAGCCCCGAGGCCGATCCCGCCTTCCCCGCAGAGCTCTTGGAAAAGGCCTTGGGCAAACCTCTGGAACGCCTTTCGCAAGCGGAAAGGGCCCTTTTGGACTGGGTAGGGGAAGGCCTGGTGCGGCCCGCCCTAAGAAGTCTCCTCCCCCAGGACGCCCCCAAGGAGCTCCACCGCCTGGCCCTCGCCTTCTTCCCTAAGGAAAACCTCTTCCGCAAGCTGCATCACGCCTACAAGGCGGGGGAAATCCGGGTACTTTTGGATCTTCTGCAGGAGGACCCTGCCCGGCTGGCCCTCCTTCCCGGGCTCTGGCAGGAGGCCCAGGCCTGGCCCCGGGAGGACCTCGAGGCCCTGGCCGCGGTGGTGGTGCGCTACCGGGCGGTCTTGGGCCAGTACGCCCACCCCGAGGCGGAAGAGGCCCTCCGGGTGCTTTCTCAAGCCCAGGACCCCGCCCTGCGCACCTGGGCCCGCATCAAAGGGGCGGAGGCCAAGGCGGACGCCGCCCTTTACAAGGAGGCGGAGGAACTTCTTCCCCCCAAGAAGGACCTCGCGCTCCTGAACGAAACCGCCCAGGCCGAGGGGCTTTTGGTCATGGCGGCGGTGGAGCGCTGGAAAGGGGACTACGAGAAGGCGGCCCGTTTCGTAGAGGAAGCGCAAGGGCTTCCCGTGGCCCCCTTCCTACAGGACCGGGTACACCTGTGGCGGGGACTGGTAGCCAAGGACCTGGGCCGCTACGGGGAGGCCCTGGAGGCCCTTTCCCAGGTGGGCCACGACCCCCTCCTCGCGGGGAGGGCCCGCTACCAGATGGGAGACCTCCTCATGCGCTTAGGAAGCCTAGAGGCCAAGCCCCGCATGGAGGAAGGCCTAAAGGCCCTGGAGGAAGGGGGTGCCCCTAAGGACGAGGTGGCCCGGGTAAGGGCCCGCTACGCCACCCTCCTCCGGCGCCTGGGCCTTTACCAGGAGGCAGGCGAGGCCATAGCCAAGGCCCTGGCCGAGGCGGAGGACCCCTTCACCCGGGCCCGGGTGGAGAGCGAGGCCGGGATCCTCGAGGCCGCCCGGGGCCGCCCTTTTGCCGCCCTACGGCTTCTGGTTCCGGCCGAAGCCTACTTCCGCACCACGAGGGAAAGGCCCAAGGAGGCCCGCTACCGCCACCTGCGCACCCTCTTCCGCCTAGGAGCCACCTATCTTCTCCTGGAGGCCGGCCAACCCTACCGCCCCCCCTTCCTTGGGGGTCTTACCGCCCCCACCGCCTCCCGCCTTCTTCAGGACCTCCTGGCAGAGATTCCCGAGGAGCCCACCGAGCGCTATACCGCTCTCCGCCTGGACACCCTTAGCCTCCTTTCCCTCCTTCTGCCCCCGGAAGAGGGCAAGGCCCTCTTAAAACCCCTCCTTCCCCTGGAAAACCCCTATTTGGAAGCCCAGGCCCGCCTGGGCTATGCAGAGGCCCTGGCCCGGGGAGGCCGGTTTGGGGAGGCTCTGGCCCAGGTGGTGGCCCTGCCTCCTTTGGAAGACCCTGGCCTCCTGGCCCAAGCCCGGGCGGTGGAGATCCTGGCCCTTTTGGGCCTGGGGGAGAAGGAGGCCGCCTGGCAAAAGGTTCTGGAGGTGAAGAAAAGCCCCCTTCCCGAACCTTTTCGCTTCCAGCTGGGCCGGGCCCTGGGCCGCTTCTGCCCCGAACTCCAAAGGCGGCTTCCCCCTACCCCCCTGGCCTTTGCCGAAGCCCTGGGCTTCCACCTGGCAAATCCCGACTAAATCACTATACTTTAGGAGGGTGGGGCGGTATACTCTTACTGCGAATGGGTCGCAGTAAGAGGCTGACCCAGCATCAGGAGGCAGAACGATGAACCAGCTAGAAATCCGTGACCTCTGGGCTTCTATAGATGGCGAAACCATCCTTAAGGGCGTGAACCTGGTGGTCCCCAAAGGCCAGGTCCATGCCCTCATGGGCCCCAACGGGGCCGGCAAGAGCACCCTGGGCAAGATCCTGGCCGGGGACCCTGAGTACACGGTGGAAAAAGGGGACATCCTGCTGGATGGGGAGAGCATCCTGGACCTCTCCCCGGACGAGAGGGCCAAAAAGGGCCTCTTTCTGGCCTTCCAGTACCCGGTGGAGGTGCCGGGGGTGAGCATGGCCAACTTCCTGCGCCTGGCCCTCCAGGCCAAGCTGGGCCGGGAGGTGGGGGTGGCGGAGTTTTGGACCAAGGTGAAGAAGGCCTTGGAACTTCTGGACTGGGACGAATCCTACCTCTCCCGCTACCTCAACGAGGGCTTCTCCGGCGGGGAGAAGAAGCGCAACGAGATCCTCCAGCTCCTGGTCCTCGAGCCCACCTATGCCGTACTGGACGAGACCGACTCCGGGCTGGACATTGACGCCCTCAAGGTGGTGGCCCGGGGGGTGAACGCCATGCGGGGCCCGAACTTCGGCGCCCTGGTGATCACCCACTACCAGCGCCTTCTGAACTACATCGTCCCCGACCGGGTGCACGTGATGATGGACGGGCGCATCGTGGCGGAAGGAGGCCCGGAGCTGGCCTTGGAGCTGGAGGCCAAGGGTTACGAGTGGCTTAGGGAAGTAAAGGAGGGGGCATGAACGAGGTGGACCTGAAGGCCCTGGGAGAGGAATACAAGTACCACTTCGTGGACGAGGTCAAGCCGGTCTTCGTGGCCGAGCGGGGCCTGACCCGAAGGGTGATTGAGGCCATCAGCTACCACAAGGGGGAGCCCGAGTGGATGCTGAAGTTCCGCCTGCGGGCATTGGAGATTTTCCAGAAGAAGCCCATGCCCACCTGGGGCCCTGACCTCTCGGGCCTGGACCTGGACAACCTGGTCTACTACGTGAAGCCCGCGGAAACCCGGGATGCCAAAAGCTGGGAGGAAATCCCTGAGGAGATCCGCAAAACCTACGAGCGCCTGGGCATCCCCGAGGCGGAGAGGAAGGTGCTGGCCGGGGTGGGGGCCCAGTACGACTCGGAAATGGTCTACCACCGGGTGAAGGAGGAGCTGGAGCGGCAGGGGGTCATCTTCGTGGCCATTGAAGAGGGTATGAAGAAGTACGAGGACCTCTTCAAGGAGTACTTCGCCAAGGTGGTGCCCCCGGAGGACAACAAGTTCGCCGCCCTGAACTCCGCCGCCTGGTCCGGGGGCTCCTTCGTCTACATCCCCCCGGGGGTGAAGGTGGAACTGCCCTTGCAGGCCTACTTCCGGGTGAACACCCCCGAGTTCGGCCAGTTTGAGCGCACCCTGATCGTCGTGGACGAGGGGGCCGAGGTGCACTACATAGAAGGGTGCACCGCCCCCATGTACTCCAGTGAGTCCTTGCACACCGGGGTCATTGAAATCGTGGTGAAACGGGGAGCCAGGAGCCGCTACACCACCATTCAGAACTGGTCCACCAACATGTACAACCTGGTGACGCAAAGGGCCTTGGTCTACGGGGATGCCTTCCATGAGTGGCTGGATGGCAACCTGGGCTCCAAGGTCACCATGAAGTACCCCTCCAGCTACCTCCTGGAACCGGGGGCCCGGACCGAGATCCTCTCCATCGCCTTTGCCAAGACCGGCCAGCACCAGGACACCGGGGCCAAGATCATCCTGGGAGCTCCCCATACCTCGGGTACCATCGTTTCCAAGAGCATCTCCAAGGGGGAGGGCCGGGCCAGCTACCGGGGCCTGGTGAAGGTGCTGGACGGGGCCAAGTACGCCAGGGCCAACGTGGAGTGCGATGCCCTCCTCATCGACCCGGAAAGCCGCACCGACACCTACCCCTACATCGAGATCCAGGAGGACACCGCCCACGTGGGCCACGAGGCCACGGTGTCCAAGATGGACGACGAGCAGATCTTCTACCTAGAGACCCGGGGCCTTAAGGAGGACGAGGCCGCAGCCCTCATCGTGCGGGGCTTCATTGAACCCATCGCCAAGGAGCTGCCTTTGGAGTACGCGGTGGAGCTCAACCGGCTCATCGAGCTGGAGATGGAGGGCTCCGTAGGCTAAGGGTCCCCGTCAAGAGCCTTAACCTTTGCGCTAGGAGGATGCATGCAGGTACTGGACAAAACGCAGGTGGAAACCATCTCCCGGGCCCTAGGGGAGCCAGGCTGGGTGCTGGAGGGGAGGCTAAAGGCCCTCGAGGCCTTCGCCCACCTCCCCTACCCCAGCAAAAAGGACGAGGCCTGGCGCTACACCGACCTCTCCGAGGCCCCTTTGGAAGGCGAGGTGGAGACCCCCAAGGGGCTTCGGCTTTCCCGGGACGAGCTTCCTGAGCTGGTAAAGCGCCGTTTGGAGAAAACCGATGTTTCCGGTTTTCTGGTCTTCGTGGGGCCGGATTTGGTCTACGCCGAGGTCCCCGAGGAGCTTCTGGCTAAGGGGTTGGTCCTCACCAGCCTGGCGGAGGCCCTTAGGTCCCATCCCGCCAAGGTGGAGGCCACCCTGTTCCAGGGGGTTTACACCGAGGACAAGTTCGCTGCCCAAAACGCCGCCTTCTTCACCCACGGGGCCTTCCTCTACGTGCCCGCAGGGCTGGAAGTGAAAAAACCCCTAGGGGTCTTCAAGGTGCTGGAAGGGGGCAAGGCCTCCGCGGGCCGAAGCCTCCTCCTCCTGGAGGACAACGCCAAGGCTGCCTACATTGAGGAGTACCTTTCCCCAGACCTTCCCCCCACCCTGCACCTCTCCGCCACGGAGATGGTCCTGAGGCCTGGGGCCCGGCTGCGCCACGCCCACGTCCAGACTTTTGGCGACGGAGTTTGGCACTTCCACCAGCAAAGGGCCCTTCTGGAGCGGGACGCCGTCTTAAACGACCTGGTGGTGAACCTGGGCGGGCGCTACGCCCGGAGCGAGGTGGCCTCGGAGCTATTGGGCCCGGGGGCGGAAAGCGAGATGCTGGGGCTTTACTTCGGGCACGGCCAGCAGCACTTTGACCACTACACCCTGCAGCACCACGTGGAGCACCATACCCGAAGCGACCTCCTCTACAAGGGAGCGGTGAAGGACGAGGCCCGGGCGGTCTTCTCCGGCCTCATCAAGCTGGAACGGGGGGCCCAGAAGACCGACGCCTACCAGGCCAACCGCAACCTCATCCTCTCCCCCACCGCCCGGGTGGACTCCATCCCCCAGCTGGAGATCGGGGCCAACGACGTGCGCTGCACCCACGGGAGCACCACCGCCCCCGTGGACGAGACGCAGCTTTTCTACCTCCAGTCCCGGGGGCTTTCCCGTAGCCTGGCCCAAGAACTCCTGGTCAAGGCCCACCTGGCGGATGTCCTCACCCGCATTCCCCTAAAGGCCCTAAGGGCTCACCTGGAAGCGGTGATAGAGGAAAAGGTTAGAATCTAAGGCCATGTGGACCCCGGTAGCCAAGCTGGGCGATCTGGAAAACGGTAGGCTGGTGGTCAAAAGGCCCGAGCACAAGAAGCCCATCCTCCTCCTCTACACCGGGGAGGAGGTCTTCGCCCTGGAGGACGTCTGCACCCACGATGACGGCCCCCTGCACGAGGGGGACCTGGAGGATGGGCAGATCGTCTGCCCCCGGCACGGGGCCCGCTTTGACCTCAAGACAGGCCGGCAGACCCTGCCCGCCCCTAAACCCATCAAGGTCTTCCCCGCCAGGCTCGAGGGGGACACCATCCTCCTGGACCTTTAAACAGGGCCCCTTTCCAGGCCCCAAGGTTTCCCTTGGGGCCTTTCCCCTTGACGCCAGGGGAAGGAGGGGGTAGGGTAGGAATACCCACCCCACCTGGGGTGGGGGAGGTGGAGGATGCTGAAGCTCAAGGTGGAAGGCATGACCTGCAACCACTGCGTGATGGCGGTAAAGAGGGCCCTCATGAAGGTGCCCGGGGTGGAAAAGGCCGAGGTGAGCCTGGAGCGGGCCGAGGCCTGGGTGGAGGGAAAGGCGGATCCTGAAGCCCTTATCCAGGCGGTGGAAGAAGAGGGGTACCGGGCCGCCCTGGCCGGCTAGACCATGCCCCGCGACCACCTCCACCTGGACCCCAAGGTGCGGGAAGAGGCCAAAAGGCGCCTCCTCTCCGCCAAGGGCCACCTCGAGGGCATCCTGCGCATGCTGGAAGATCCCCATGTGTACTGCGTGGACGTGTTGAAGCAGCTTAAAGCGGTGGAAGGGGCCTTGGACCGGGTGGGGGAAATGGTCCTAAGGGCCCACCTTAAGGACCACGTGGCCACCGCCCATGAGCGGGGAGACGTGGAAGAGATCGTGGAGGAGCTGATGGAGGCCCTCAAGTACCGCTAAGGGCAACCCATCCGTCCCCTCCATACCGGGAGCATGGGGGTTTCCGCAAGAAGGGATCTAGAGCTATGGCACTGGAAGTAAGGGTGGGAGTAAAGGGCATGACCTGCGCCTCGTGCGTGGGGCGGGTGGAAAGGGCCTTGAAAAGGGCCCCAGGGGTGGAGGAAGCCCGGGTCAACCTCACCACCGAGGAGGCCTTTTTGCGGCTACAGGAAGGCGTAAACCTCGCCGAGGTGCTCAAGCAGGTGGAGGAGGCAGGGTATGAGCCCGTGGTGGCCCGGGTGGAGATCCCCGTGAAGGGGATGACCTGCGCCGCCTGCGTGGCCCGGGTGGAGCGGGCCTTGAAGAGGCTCCCTGGGGTGCTTTCCACCCAGGTGAACCTGGCCACGGAAAAGGCCTTTGTGGAGTACCTGCCCGACACCGTAACCCTTCCCCGCCTGCGCCAGGCCATCCGGGAAGCGGGCTACGAGCCCCTGGAGGTAGCCCAGGAGGAAAGGAAGGCCCCCGCTTACCCCACGGATCTCCTTATCGCCTTACCCTTTGCCTTCCTCACCCTCCTTTTGGCCATGGGGCCCATGCTCCTTCCCCTCCCCCACGTTCCCCCTTTCTTCCAGGTCCTCACCGCCTTACCCGTGCTCTACGCGGGCCGGCGTTTCTTCCGCCAGGCCCTTTCCGAGGTGCGCCACCGCGCCCTTGGCATGAGCACCCTGGTGGCCCTGGGGGCGGGAAGCGCCTACCTTTACTCCTTTTTGGTCCTCCTCTTCCCCACCCTGTTCCCCGAGGAGGCCCGCCATCTCTATCTGGAAGCAGGAGCGGTGATCCTGGCCCTGATCCTCCTGGGCAAGCACCTGGAGGAAAGGGCCAAGGGCAAAGCCTCGGAGGCCATCCGCAAGCTCCTTGCCCTAAGGCCCAAGACCGCTAGGGTGGTGCAGGGAGGGGAGGAGAAGGAGGTCCCCGCTGAGGCCCTTATCCCTAACGACCTGGTGCGGGTCCTACCCGGGGAGCGCATCCCCGCCGATGGGGTGGTGGTGGAGGGCTTCAGCCACGTGGACGAGGCCATGCTCACCGGGGAGCCCATCCCCAAGGTCAAGGGGCCGGGGGACGAAGTGGTGGGGGGCACGGTGAACGGGGAAGGGGCCCTCCTCATCCGGATAAGCCGGGTGGGGGAGGCCACGGTCCTCGCCCAGATGGCCCGTCTGGTGGAGGAGGCCCAGGCCTACAAGCCCCGGGTGCAAGAGGTGGCGGACCGCATCGCCAGCGTCTTCGTACCCATCGTGCTCCTCATCGCCCTCACCACCTTCGCCCTTTGGGTTCTCTATGGCCCCGGCCTCTCCTACGCCTTCGTGGCCCTCCTTTCCGTCCTCCTCATCGCCTGCCCTTGCGCCATGGGCCTCGCTACCCCGGCGGCCATCGCCGTGGCCACGGGAAAGGCCGCAGGGATGGGCCTCCTTTTCCGCAAGGGCCAGGCCATAGAAGGCCTCGCCCGGGCGGATACCGTGGTCCTGGACAAAACCGGTACCCTGACCCAGGGAAAGCCCGCCCTCACGGAACGCTTAGGGTTTGCCCTGGATGCAGAAGAAGCCCTGCGGCTGGCCGCGGCTTTGGAACGGGGGAGCGAACACCCCATCGCCAAGGCGGTGTTGGAGGCGGCCAAGGGCCTTTCCATACCCGAGGCCCAGGCGGTGCGGGCTCTTCCCGGGGAGGGGATCGAGGGGGTGGTGGAGGGGAAGAAGCTTTACCTGGGGGGCCCGGCCCTGATGGAACGGCTTGGGGTAGGGCTTCCTAAAGAGGCCTGGGAGCTATCCGAAAAGGGCTACACTCCCCTTTACCTGGCGGATGGAAAGGAGCTTCTGGCCGCCTTCGGCGTCTTTGACCCCCCAAAGCCCGAGGCCAAGAAGGTGGTGGCAGCCCTCAAGGCCCTGGGCCTAAAGCCCGTCCTCCTCACCGGGGACCACCCCGTCCCGGCCCGGCGGGTGGCCGAAGCCTTGGGAATCGAGGAGGTTCTGGCGGGGGTGCGCCCCGAGGGCAAGGTGGAGGCCATAAGGCGCCTGCAAGCCCAAAGGAAGGTGATCTTCGTGGGGGACGGGATCAACGACGCCGCCGCCTTAGCCCAGGCCGATGCGGGCATCGCCCTGGCCACGGGCACGGACATCGCCGTGGAGGCAGGGGATGTGATCCTGCTTTCGCCAAGCCTGGAAGGCTTGCTGGACGCGATCCTTCTCGCACGGCGCACCCTTTGGACCATCCACCTCAACTTCTTCTGGGCCTACGCCTACAACATCCTCCTCATCCCCGTGGCGGCCGGGGCCCTCTACCCCCTTACCGGGCTTCTTCTAAACCCCATGCTGGCGGCCGGGGCCATGAGCCTGTCCAGCCTCTTCGTGCTCAGCAACTCCTTGAGGCTGAAGAAGTTCCAGCCACGAGGCTTTACCGCAGCTTAACCCGCTAGGGCTAAGGTGAAACCAGGAGGTGAAGGGTATGTGGTGGTGCGGAAACTGGTGGTACATGGGTTGGTGGGGGCCCCTTTTGGGGCTTCTCTGGTTCGTGCTCCTGGGCCTCTTCGTCTACTGGCTAGTACGCAGCCTAGTTCCAGAGAAGCGGGATCGGGCCCTGGAGATCCTAAAAGAACGGTACGCCAAAGGAGAGATCGACAAGGAGACCTTTGAGCGCATGAAGCGCGAGCTGGGATGAGGGTCCTCCTGGTGGACGACGATAAAGCCCTCCTCGAGGTCCTGGGGGCCTACCTGAGAGGGGCTGGGTTTGAGGCCTTGGAGGCGGAAAACGGGGAAAAGGCCCTCGCGCTTTTCCCCCGGGCCGATCTCATCATCCTGGACCTCATGCTACCCAAGCTGGATGGTTTCCAGGTCTTAGCGGAGGTGCGCCGGGAAAGGCCCGAGCTACCCATCCTTATGCTAACCGCCAGGGGGGAGGAGGAGGAAAGGGTTAAGGGGCTGGAGCTTGGGGCCGACGACTACGTGGTCAAGCCCTTCAGCCCCAAGGAGGTGGTGGCCCGGGTCAAGGCCCTCCTCAGGCGGGCTGGCCTCAAGGAGGAGCTCAACTACGGCCCCTTGCGCCTTCTTCCCAAGGAGCGGCAGGCCTACCTGGAGGGCAAGCCCCTTCCCCTCTCCCAGCTGGAGTTTGACCTCCTCCTCACCCTGGCCCAGCACCCGGGGATGGTCTTCACCCGGGAAAGGCTCTTGGAAAAGGTATGGGGGCCGGACTTCCCGGGCATAGACCGGGTGGTGGACGTGCACATCGCCGGGCTTAGGAAGAAGCTCCTGGACGACCCCGAAAACCCCAGGTTCATAGAGACGGTGCGGGGCGTAGGCTACCGCTTCCGGGAGGGGGATGCGCCTCTTCGCTAAGCTTTTCCTGAGCCATCTCCTGGTAGCCCTCCTGGCCCTTTTCCTCTTCTTCCTCCTGGCCGAGGCCCTGGCCCCTTCCTTCTACCGGGGGCATGTGGAACGCATGTACCACGCCCTCTCCATGATGGGAGGGCTCATGATGGGGGAGGCCTTGAGGCGGGACCTCGAGGAGGGCCTGCGTTCCACCCTCACCGCCGCCCTCCTCGCTGCCCTTCCCCTTTCCGTAGCCGGGGCCGCCCTCTCCGCCTCCTTCGCCAGCCTGCGCTTCTCCCGCGCCGCAAGGCTTCTTTCCGAGGGCAGCCGGCGCATGGCCCAAGGGGAGTACAGGGTACGGCTTCCCCTTCTGGAACAGGATGAGCTGGGCGAGCTGGCCCTCCATTTCAACCGCCTGGCCGAGGCCCTGGAAAAGGTGGAACAAAGCCGGGTAGAACTGATCGGCACCGTAGCCCACGAGCTCAGGACCCCCCTATCCGCCCTGCAGGCCTACGCCGAGGCCCTGGCGGACGGAGTCGTGGAGCCCGAGAAGGCGGCGGAGAGGATCCGGCAGGAGGTAAAGGCCATGAGCCGCCTGGTCCGGGACCTCTCCTTGGTATCCCAGGTGGAGTCCAAAGCGGTGGAGCTTCATCCGAAGCCCCTGGACCCCCTAGGGCTTTTGGAGCAAGTAACGGAACGCTTCCGCCCCGCCTTCCAGGCCAAGGGGGTGGCCCTGGAGGTGGTGGCCCTAGGCCCGCTTCCTCGGGTATGGGCCGACGGGGAGCGGGCCCTTCAGGTGCTCTCCAATCTGCTTGCCAACGCCCTCCGCCACACCCCGGTGGGAGGAAGGGTAAGGCTTAGGGCGGAACCGGCGGGCCATGCGGTGGTCTTCAGCGTGGAGGATACAGGGCCTGGCATCCCTGAAGAACATCTTCCCCGTATATTTGAGCGCTTTTACCGCATAGACCCTTCCCGCAGCCGTCAGGACGGAGGTACCGGGGTGGGTCTAACCATCGCCAAGGGTCTGGTGGAAGCCATGGGGGGGAGGATCTGGGTGGAAAGCCGCTCGGGCCAGGGAAGCGTTTTCCGCTTCACCCTGCCCCTTTACACGGGCTTAACGGGAGAGGCTTAGGGTGGATGCCATGAAGAAGCTTCTGGCCCTTGCCCTCGGCGTGGCTTTAGGTGTGGCCCAGGCCCCTAGCCCCGAGGCCCTCAAGGGCCTGGGGCCCGAAGAGGCCCTGGCCCTGGCCAAGCGGTGGCGGGAGGAAGGGCAAAAGGTGGTGAGCTACGCGACCCCCGAGGCCCTCTTCTTTGAGTTCGCCGACGGCCGCAAAGTCCAGATGGCCCTCAAGGACCGCTTCCTCCTGGCGGTGGCCCCTTATGTCAGCCGGACCCACCCCTGCCAGGTCCACTACTTTTCCAGCTGCACTGGGGAGCTACAGGAGGAGGTCTTTGAGGTCCGGGTGCTGGAGGGGGAAAAGGAAGTCCTCAAGACCCAGCTCAAAACGGGAAGGGACGGCTTCTTTGAGCTCTGGCTACCCCGGAACCGCCGCTATACCCTGGAGATCCGCCATGGGAACCTGGTGGCCACCGGGTCCGTGGCCACCTTCAGCCAAAGCCCCACCTGCCTTACCGGCTTCCGCCTTTCCTCAAGGTAGAACGCCATGCGCCCTTTAGCCTTTCTCCTCACCCTTGGCCTTGCCCTGGCCCAAACCCCCATGGGTCCCGTGCCCACCCGGGACGTCCACGCCCTCCTGTGGCACCCCTCCGGGGCCCTGCTCTTAGGCCACCACGACGGCATTGTTCTCTGGAATACCAGCACCGCCCAGGACCTGGTGCGGCGGCGGGACTGGGATGCCATGAACCTGGCCTGGGACGGCAACCGCCTCCTGGCAGCTGGGCACTGGGTCTATGCGGAAAGCCGGGACCTGAAGCGCTTCCGCGACCTAAAGCCCAAGGGCCTTCCCGCGTTGGACCTCCACGCCTACGCCGTAGATCCCAAACGGCCTGAGGTCCACTACGCCCTCGAGGCCACCTACGGCTTCTTTCGCAGCCAAGACGGGGGGAAGACCTGGAGCAAGCTCCCGGCAAAAAGCCTACCCAAAACGGGCATGGCCTTCCTCCTGGTGGACCAGCGGGGGCGGCTCTTTGCCTCTCTTATGGAGAAAGGCCTTTACCTGAGCGAGGATGGGGGCCAAAGCTTCCGGCCCCTCTCCTCCCCGGACCCCGCTCCCGGACCCTTAGCCCTCTCCCCTTCCGGCACCCTGTACCTAGGAGGCCAGCTCGGTCTCTGGCGACAGACGGAAACGGGGTGGCGCAGGCTTTGGCAGGGCACGGTCCTGGCCCTGGCCGCCCATCCTCAGGAGGAAGGTTTACTGGCCTGGGTTGATGGGAAAGGCACTCTCTGGCAGGGGCGCTAAAGGCCCTGCCTTCCAAGCTATCCCGGCCACATGGGGGGCCACCAGGGGAAGGGGCAGGGTAAAGGCCTCCGCCTCCACCCGGGCAAACCCTGCCTCCTGAATAAGGGCCAGGGTCTCCCGGTTGGGGTGGCAACCGTCCCCCAGAAACGCCCAAGGAGGAGAGAGAAAATCCTGGGCCCGGCGGAGGCAGGAACCCCGAGGGGCGGCCACGTGTTCCAAAAAGACAAAGCGCCCTCCAGGCTTCAGCACCCTAAGGATCTCCGCCAAGGCCCGCCTCGGATCCTCCACCGAACAGAGGACTAAGGTGGACACCACCGCATCCACGCTTTCCTCCGGCAGGGGAATGGCCTCCGCCTGGCCCAGTAGGATCTCGCCAGCAAGCCCCTTGAGCTTTAGCGCCTCCTTCAGATGGGGGTGGGAGTAAGGGTTGGGCTCGAGGCCCAGCCAGTGGACCCCATCCGGCAGGTAGGCCAGGTTAACCCCGGTTCCCGGGCCGATTTCCAACACCGTGCCCGTGAGGCCCCCAAGGAGCCTCCTCCGCCAGGGCTCGCTTACGCGGGCGTGCCCCCGGGAAAGAACAGGAAGAAGCGCCGCGAAAAACTGGGCCCTTACACCCCCTTTACCCCCCATGCCCCCCATGCTAAAGGCTCCAGTAGAGAACCGTATCCAAAAGCCCTAGCGCCACAAAGACCACCCCTGCACCTCTCAAAAGACCCCTTCCCAGGTGGCGCATCCCCTTAAGGGCCTGGCCCCGGCCCAGGCGGGCGAAGAGGAGTAGTAGCAAACCCAGGGGGAAGCCCGTCCCCAAGGCGAACAAACCGGGGAGGAGGAAACCCAGGGGCGAGGCCAGGGCCAAGGGAAGCAAAAGGCCGAAGAAGAGCCAGAAGAGGGTGGGGCAGAAGGCCAGGCCGTAGACCCCCCCAAGGGCCAGGGGTCCAAGAAGCCCGCCCCACTTTTCCACCCGGGCCCCCACCCCCTCCGGCACCCCCCAGGCCAGGGGCCAGCGCACCACCCCCAAAAGGCCCAAGCCCACCAGGACCATGAAGGGCCCAAGGGCCAGGCGCACCGGGCGGAAGACCGCCCCGGGGTTGTCCAAAACCCCTCCCAGGAAAAAGAGAACGACCCCGGTCAGCACCAGGTAGGTGAGGGCCTTTCCCAGGAGAAAGGCCAGGAACCGGGGCCAGGCCCGCCCCTCGAGGGCAGAAGGGACCAGGTAGACCAGGGCGCTGGCCCCCGTGGTGATCTGGCAGGGAGCGAAGGCCGCCAAGATCCCCAGGAGAAAAGCGGAAAGCCAAGGAACCCCCACCTCCCGCCTAAGCCCATCCACCCAAGGGGCCAAGAGGGCGTATAGGGTGTTGGCCGCCCGGTAAAGACCTCGGGATACCTCCTCTAGCCCACCCCCTAAGACCAACCCGACCAGGCCTAGGATAGCGAGGCCAACTAGGTATCCTCTCCCCATCTTGGGCGCAGGCTAAGGGCCGAATGTTAAGCCCAGGTAAAGCCAGCCCCTTTACGCCAGCTTAACAATACCGGCCTAGGGTACAGGTGGAGGTGGATCGTGGGCATGATGGGTTGGGGCGGCATGGGTTTCGGGTGGTTCTTCGGGCTTCTCAACATGCTCCTAGTGCTGGCCCTCTTGGGTGGGCTCCTTTACCTGGGGCTTCGGGCCTGGGGGGGAGGCGGCGGGCCCAAAAAGGATGAGGCCCTGGAGGCCCTGCGCCTCCACTACGCCAGAGGCGAGCTGGACGAGGAAACCTACAGAAGGCTTAGGAAGGAACTGGAAAGGGGAGGTGAAGCATGAAACGCTACGGTATGGTCTTAGGAGTTCTGGGCCTTTTGCTCTTGGGCCTTGCCCTCACCCAGGGCATGATGGGGGGCTTCGGCCCGGGGATGATGGGCTATGGCCCCCAGTACGGCATGGGGATGATGGGCTACGGGATGATGGGCGGCCACGGGATGATGGGCATGATGGCGGTTTACCCCCCGGAAGCCCGCCCCATTCCCCAAAAGGAAGCCAAGGCGCGGATGGAGGCGTACGCCAAGCGGCTTTACCCGGGTGCTCGCCTTAAGGACTTCATGGCCTTCAGCCAAAACTACTACGCCCAGGTGGTGGACGAAAAGGGGCAGGGGCTTTTTGAGCTCATCGCCGATCGGTACACCGGGGTGGTTTCCCCGGAGCCCGGCCCCAACATGATGTGGAATACCCGCTACGGCATGATGGAAGGCCCCGCCGGAGCACCCGCCCGCTTCTCCTTGGAGGAAGCCAAAAAGCTGGCGGAAACCTTCCTTGGGGGGTATCTCCCGGGTGCCCGGGTCCTGGAAGCTGGGGCCTTCCCCGGCTACTACACCTTTGACTTTGGGCGCAAGGAGGTGGAGGGCATGCTCTCCGTAAACGCCTACACGGGGGAGGTCTGGGTCCACACCTGGCACGGCTTCTTCCTGGGAGAGTAACCCCGGTTAGGCCCTTGCCCGGGGTGGCTTCCCTGGGCGGGGCCTAGGTCCTTTCCCATACCCCCTTATGGGGCTCGTTTCAACCTCCAGGTGAGGTCGTCCCCCGCAGGTTCCGCTACACTTTAGAGAAAAGGAGGGTATCATGACGGATCTGAAGAAAACCCTGAAGACCAGCTTGTCCGAGGCCCGGGCCCGACTGGAGGCCGCCTTGAAGGAAGAGGGCTTCGGGATCCTCACGGAGATTGACGTGGCCGCCACCCTTAAGGCCCGCCTGGGGGTGGAAAGGCCCCCTTACCTGATCCTGGGCGCCTGCAACCCCAGCCTGGCCGCCAAGGCCCTCGAGGCCGAACCCGATATCGGCCTCCTCCTGCCCTGCAACGCCGTGCTCCGGGAGAGTGAAGAAGGCGTGGAAATCCTCCTCCAGGATCCTATGGGCATGTTCCAGGTCCTTCCCCAGGAAAAGCAGGAGGCGCTCAGGCCCGTGGCGGAGGAAGCGAGGACCCGGCTGGAGAAAGCCCTGGCCAGCCTCTAAAGGGACCTTTATACTTCCTTTACAAACCCCCCCTACCCTCTAAGGGTATGAATACCGATCGCCGAACCCTCCTCAAGCTCACCGCAGGCCTTCTGCTCTCCCCCCTGGCCCGGGGCCAGGCCTCCTTCCCCGCCCCCCCGGTTCTCAAAAGCCGGGAAGGACTCTTGGAGGTGCGGCTGAAGGCCGCCCCTACTCCCGTTACCGTAGCCGGACGGGAGGCACGGCTTTGGACCTATGGGGGTAGCTTTCCTGGGCCCACCCTTAGGGTGCGCCCTGGGGATACGGTGCGCCTCGAGCTGGAAAACCTCCTCCCCGAGTCCACAAACCTGCACTGGCACGGGCTTCCCATCTCTCCCAAGGTGGATGATGCCTTCCTGGAAATCCCACCCAAGGAAACCTGGCGGTACGAGTTCACTGTCCCCCAGGACCTGGCGGGCACCTTCTGGTACCACCCCCACCTGCACGAGCGGGTGGCCCCCCAGCTCTTCGCCGGCCTAGCCGGAGGCCTGGTGGTGGAAGGCCCCCTGGACGGAATCCCCGAGCTTCGGGAAGCCGAGGAGCACCTTCTGGTGCTCAAGGACTTGGAGCTTACGGGAGGCCGCCCGGCCCCTCATTCCCCCATGGACTGGATCAACGGCAAAGAGGGCAGCCTGGTCCTGGTGAACGGGGCCTTACGCCCCACCTTGCGGGCCGGCAAGGCAACTTTACGCCTCCGCCTTCTGAACGCCAGCAACGCCCGCTACTTCCTGCTAAAGCTGGAGGGGCACCCCCTTTACCTCATCGCCAGCGACGGGGGGTCTCTGGAAGAACCCTACGAGCTTTCCGAGCTCCTCCTGGCCCCCGGGGAGCGGGCAGAGGTATTGGTGCGGTTCCAAAAGGAAGGGGCCTTTCGCTTGCTTTCCCTGCCCTACGACCGAGGGATCCACATGATGGGCGGGATGGGGCACATGGGCCATGGGGGGATGGCCTCGGGCGCAAGCCCCCAAACCCTCCTAACCCTGGTGGCCCCCCCAAGGCCCAAACCCCTTCCCTTGCCCAAGGCCTTGGCCAAGCTCCCCGCTCCCGACCCTAACCTGGCCAAGGTAACCCGGCGCCTCACCTTCACCGAGGACATGATGGCCGGGCGCTTCTTCATCAACGGCAAGACCTTTGACCACCTCCGGGTGGACCTGCGAGGGCGGGTGGGCGACCTCGAGGTCTGGGAGGTGGAAAACCAAGGGGACATGGACCACCCCTTCCACCTCCACACCCACCCCTTCCATGTCCTTTCCGTGAACGGTAAGGCCTTCCCTTACCGCGCCCTTAAGGATGTGGTGAACCTAAAGGCCCAGGAGGTGGTGCGCCTCCTGGTTCCCCTAAGGGACCTACCCGGCAAAACCGTCTTCCACTGCCACATCGTGGAGCACGAGGACCGGGGCATGATGGGGGTGCTGGAGGTGGGCTAATGCCTCCCCACCACCATCACCACCCTCCCCGCAGGGCCTCTCCTAAGGCTTCGGACCGGCATGCCGGCCATACCCCGGAGATGTTCCGGGATCGCTTCCTGGTCTCGCTTCTCCTCACCCTGCCGATCCTTTACGCCTCCCATGAGGTGAGGGGTTTCCTCCGCCTACCCCCCTGGGAGGGGGTCCCTTGGATGCCCCTCCTCTTCGGAACCCTCATCTACCTCTATGGCGGGGGCGTGTTTCTCCAGGGTGCCGGCAGGGAGCTAAGGGGAAGGCGGCCGGGGATGATGACCCTGGTGGCCCTGGGGATCACCGTGGCCTACGCCTACAGCCTGGGCGTGGAGCTGGGCCTAAAGGGGCAACCCTTCTGGTGGGAACTGGCCACCCTGGTGGACGTGATGCTCCTTGGCCACTTTCTGGAGATGAAGGCGATTCTGGGAGCCGGTGAGGCTTTAAGGGCCTTGGCCAAGCTGATACCCCAAACGGCCCACCGAATTAAAGATGGCCGGATTGAGGACGTGCCCTCCGAGGCCCTCAAGGAAGGCGACCTCATCCTCATCCGCCCGGGAGAGCAGGTGCCTGTGGACGGCCTGGTGGTGGAAGGGGCTACCAGCATGAATGAGGCCTTCCTCACCGGGGAGTCCCGGCCCGTGGCCAAAGGAGTGGGGGATGAGGTCCTGGCCGGAGCGTTAAACGGGGAAGGAGCCATCCAGGTCCGGGTAACCCGCACCGGAGCCTCTACCACCTTGGGGCAGATCATGCGCCTGGTGGAGGAAGCCCAGGTATCCCGAAGCCGTTTTCAGGACTTGGGCGACCGGGCGGCGGGATGGCTCTTTTATGTGGCGGTATTAGGAGGGAGCTTAACCTTTTTCTTCTGGATTGCCAACGGTGAGCCCCTGTCCTTCGCCCTGGAGCGGGCGGTGACCGTGGTGGTCATCGCCTGCCCTCACGCCTTGGGCCTGGCCATACCCTTGGTGGTGGTCAACGCCACGGCCTTGGCCGCCCAAAGGGGCATCCTCATCCGCAACCGGGAGGCCTTTGAGCGGGCCACGGGCCTCCGGTACGTGGCCTTGGACAAGACCGGTACCCTCACCGAAGGGCGGTTTGAGGTGAGGGCGGTGTATGCGGACGGCCTTGGGGAGCGGGAGGCCCTAACCTTAGCCGCGGCCCTCGAGGCCTTCTCCGAGCACCCCTTGGCCGAGGCCATCCGGGATTACGCCCAAGCCCGCCTTGGCCCCGGCACCCTTCCTTCCCCCACCGGGGTGCAGGCCGTGCCGGGCAAAGGGGTAGAGGGGTACCTGGATGGGCAGCTTTACCGGGTAGGCCGGCCGGAATGGGCCGAGGAGCTGGGTCTTTCCACCTCTCCCCACCTCGTCCAGGCCCTGGGAGAGATAGAAGCCCGGGGGGAAAGTGCGGTGGCCCTCATGAACGAAACCCGCCTCCTCGCCCTTTTCGCCCTCCGCGACCGCCCCCGCCCTTCGGCCCGGGAAGCCATAAAGCGCCTTAAGGCCTTGGGCTTCACCCCCGTCATGGTCACCGGGGACGCCGAGGCGGTGGCCAAAACGGTGGCTATGGAACTGGGCATCGCCCTCTATTACGCCCGGGTCCTGCCCCAGGACAAGGTCCGCATCGTGCGGGAGCTAAAATCCCGAGGCCCCACCGCCTTCGTAGGGGACGGCATCAACGATGCCCCTGCCCTCCTGGAGGCGGACCTTGGGATAGCTATTGGAGCGGGAACCCACGTGGCCATGGAATCCGCCGACGCGGTGCTGGTCAAAAGCGATCCGCTGGACGTGGTTCGCCTCCTCCACCTGGCCCAAGCCACCCGCAGGAAAATGCTCCAGAACCTCTTCTGGGCCACGGGATACAACATCCTCGCCCTGCCCCTGGCCGCTGGTGTAGCGTACCCCTTTGGCCTCCTTCTTCCCCCGGCCCTCGGAGCCCTCTTTATGAGCCTTTCCACTATCGTGGTAGCCCTCAACGCCCTCCTTTTAAGGCGGGCATACCTTAGCGGCTAGGGCTAGACTGGAGGCATGGACCTTACCCCTCTAAGGGAAGACTTCCCCTTGATTGCCGGGCGGCCGGACCTGGTCTACCTGGACTCCGCCGCCACCAGCCAGAAGCCCAAGCGGGTCCTAAAGGCCCTGGACCGCTACTATAAGGAGCTCAACGCCAACGTCCACCGGGGGGCTTACCGCCTCTCCGTGGCCGCCACCGAGGCCTACGAGGAGGCTAGGCGCCAGATGGCCCGCTTCCTTGGCGCCGAGGAAAGGGAGATTATCTTTGTGCGCAACACCACCGAGGCCCTGAACCTGGTGGCCTACGCCTGGGGCCTGAGGAACCTTAGGGAAGGCGACGAGATCCTGGTCACGGAGATGGAGCACCATGCGGGCCTGGTACCCTGGCACCTGGTGGCAGGGCTCAAGGGGGCCCGCATCAAGGCCATCCCCCTCACGGAGGAGGGCCGGCTGGACCTTTCCGCCTTGGATGCCCTGCTTACAGAAAGGGTCAAGGTGGTCTCGGTGGTCCACATGTCCAACGTCCTGGGCACCATCAACCCCGTGGCCGAGATCGCTAAGAAGGCCAAGGAGGTGGGGGCCTTGGTGGTGGTGGACGGCGCGCAAAGCGCCCCTCACCTGCCCGTGGATGTGAAGGCCCTGGGTGCCGATTTCTTCGCCCTTTCCGGGCACAAAATGCTGGGGCCCACGGGGGCCGGGGTCCTCTTTGGCCGGTATGAGGTCCTGGAAGGGATGGAACCCTTCCTGGGGGGCGGGGAGATGATCCGCGAGGTCCACGTGGACCGCTCCACCTACGCCCCCCCGCCCCAGCGCTTTGAGGCCGGCACCCCCCCCATCGCCGAGGCCATCGCCTTGGGGGAGGCCGCCAGCTACCTGATGGAGATCGGCATGGAACGGGTCTTCGCCCACGACCGGGCCCTTTTGGAATACGCCCTGAAGCGCCTCTCGGAGGTGCCGGACCTAAAGGTGTATGGCCCTAGGGGGGAGGACCGGGGCGGGGTGATCCCCTTCACCCTAGGCCGCCTCCACGCCCACGACCTGGCCACCTTCCTGGACCAGGAAGGTATTGCGGTAAGGGCCGGGCACCACTGCGCCCAGCCCTTGCACCGGAGGCTGGGCCTTGCGGCCACCGCCCGGGCCAGCTTCTACCTCTACAACACCTTGGAGGAGGTGGACCGGTTTGCGGAAGCCCTCCTCCGCATCCACGCCAAGTACCGGGCCTGGATATAATGGGGGCATCCATGAGCGTCCTTGACGAGCTTTACCGGGAGATCATCCTCAAGCACTACCAAAGCCCCAAAAACTTCGGGGTCCTGCCCCAGGCCACCAAGACCGCGGGGGGCCTGAACCCTTCTTGCGGGGACCAGGTGGAGGTGATGGTGCGCCTGGAAGGGGATACCATCGCCGACATCCGCTTCCAGGGCCAGGGGTGCGCCATCAGCACCGCCAGCGCCTCCCTGATGACCGAGCTGGTGAAGGGGAAGAGGGTGGCCGAGGCCCTGGAGCTTTCCAAGAAGTTCCAGGCCATGGTGGTGGATGGGGCCCCACCCGACCCCGCCTTGGGGGACCTTTTGGCCCTCCAAGGGGTGGCCAAGCTCCCCGCCCGGGTGAAGTGCGCCACCCTAGCCTGGCATGCCCTCGAGGAGGCCTTGCGGTGAGGCGTTACCCCGCCCACAAGGTGACGCCCCTCCTGGTGCAGTACCCCGATCTCATGGAGGCCTGGAAGGAGGCGGCCAAAACGGGGCTCTTGCGGGCGGAAACCCGGGATGGGAAAAACTACGTGGTGGTGGAGGACCTAAGCCTCATCGCCAGGCTCAAGGCCTTGGGCCTCGAGGGGGAACCGGTAGAGGAGGCCTAGATGCGGGGCGTGGTATTCCTGCATGCCTTTCCCTATAACCCCAGGATGTGGGAGGAGGAGGTGGGCTACTTCCGGGGAAGGCTGCCCGTGCTGGCCCCCCATTACCTGGGGCTATCCCTCTCAGAGGCGGCGGAGAAGGTGCTGGGAGAAATGGACGAAGCCGGCCTGGAGGAAGCGGTCTTCGTGGGGCTTTCCATGGGGGGCTACCTCATCTTTGAGCTTTGGCGGAAGGCCCCTGAGCGCGTCCTGGGCCTGGTCCTGGCCGACACCCGTGCCGGCGCCGATACGGAAGAGGGCAGGAAAAATCGCTACGCCCTAAGGGAAAGGGTCTTGGCGGAAGGGGTCACCTTCCTTCCCGAGGCCCTTCTCCCAAGCCACCTGGGCAAGGCCACCCAAAAGGCCAAACCCCAGGTATGGGAACGGGCCAAGGCCCTCATCCTGGAGGCCCGCCCCCAAGAGGTGGCCCAAAGCCTCCTGGCCCTGGCGGAGCGGCCCGATTCTACCCCCCTTCTCCCCGGGATGCGCCGCCCAGCCCTGGTCCTGGTGGGGGAGGAGGATACCCTCACCCCCCCCGAGGAGGCCAAGGCCCTGGCCAAAGCCCTGCCCGACGCCCGCATGCTCATCCTCCCCGAGGCCGGGCACCTCTCCAACCTGGAAAACCCCAAGGCCTTCCGCACCGCCCTCTTGGGTTTCCTGGCCGAGCTGTTTTAAAGGCGGAAGACCTCCTCCACCTTCAGGATAAGGTCCGGGCAAGCGAGGGGAGTCTCCTCCTCTTCCGTCAAAGAGGTATCCGGGACCCCGGGACGCCTCGGCGCCAACACCTAAGGCCTTCCCTCGTCTTCCGCCTTGGGTCCGCGGGCCATGAGGGAGGAAAGGGCCTTCAAAGGGTCCAGCCCCCCATAGACCACCTGGTAGACGGCCTCGGCGATGGGGAGTTCAAGACCTTCCCTTTCCCGCCAAGCCATGAGGGCCTTGACCGCATAAAGCCCCTCCACCACCCCCCGGTCCTCGAGGCGCTCCAAGGCCTCCCCCCGCACCAGCCTCTCCCCCGCCCCCCGGTTGCGGGAATGGAGGCTGTAGGCGGTGGCCAAGAGGTCCCCAAGGCCGGAAAGCCCATAAAAGGTGGCCTCCTCGCCCCCCAAGGCGGTGCCGAAGCGCACCATCTCCCTAAGGCCCCGGGTGAGGAGGGCCGCCTTGGCGTTATCCCCCAGGCGGAGCCCGTCCACCATCCCCGCCGCCAGGGCCAGGATGTTTTTCAAAGCCCCCCCCAGCTCCACTCCTCGCCGGTCCCGGCTGGTGTAGACGCGAAAGGTGGGCCCGGAGAAGAGCTCCTGCACCCTCTTGGCCAGTTCCAAAGGCCCTGCCGCCACGCTGGCCGTGGGCAGGAAACGGGCCACCTCCTCGGCATGGTTGGGGCCGGAAAGAACGGCCACCGGCCTACCGGTCAGGGCCTCCACCACCTCACTCGGGGTGTGAAGCTCCCCCTTCTGAAAAAAAAGCCCCTTGGTGGCGGAAAGGTACCGGGGAGCCGGAGGCAAAGCCCTAAGGGTTTCCTCCAAAGCCTTGGAGGGCAGGGCCACCACGGCCAGCTCCGCCCCCTCCAAGGCCTCCTCGGGATCGGCGGTGGGATAGAGGTAGGCGGGAAGGGCCACCCCGGGTAGGTAATCCCTGTTCTCCCGCCTGGCCCTGAGATCCTCCGCAAGTTCCTTCCTCCTGGCCCAAAGGGCCGTGGGAACCCCCTTGCTGGCCAGGAGAACCCCCAAGGCCGTACCCCAGGCCCCGGCTCCCAAAACGGCCACCTTCATAGGAGAACGCTCACCTCCCAGGCCTCGTACCAGGCGGCGAGGAGGAGGAAAAGGGCCCCCAAGTAGAAGGTGAGGAGAAGGGCCCTAAGCCCCTTCCGATACCCCTCCCCTCCCGCCGTCTTGGCCAGAAGCACGAGCCCCCCGAAGGTGACCAGGATGTAGGCCTGAAGCTCCAAGATTAGGGTGGGTAGGTGGACCAGGAAGGCGGGGCCCAAAAGGGCCGGGGAAAGGGCAAAGCCAAAGACCAAGTAGCGAAGGGCGTTGAAAAGGAAAACCGGGATGCCAAAGAGCAAGGCGGGAATCAGCCCGGTGAGGAAAAGCCCCTGGCTGAAGTTCCAGTGGAAAATGACCCCAGCCAGGACCAGAACCCCCTTCCCCGTGGCCTCTCTCAAGCCGATGGCCTCGAGGGCTCCTGCGAAAAGGGCCTGGACCGCCCTGGCCATCTCCGGCATCCCATAGGCCAAAAGGGCCCCCAGGGCAAAGAGGCCGTAGAGGAAAAGGTTGGTGAAAAGGTAAAGCCCCTTATAGGCGCGAAGAAGGGCCAGGGCCTCTAAAAGCCAGGCGCGGAAGGGGGAGGGCTGAAAAAGGAGAAAGGCCCAGAAAAGGGAAAGGAGCAAAAACCCCCACCCCGCCAAAGGGCTTAGGAGGTACCCAGGGAGGGAAAGCCCCTGGGGGCGGAAGTAGACCCGCTTCACCTCCCCCCCCTCCAGGACCACCACCACCTCCCCCACCTCCTCCCCCACGGCCGCGGGAAAGAGGACCCGGTTCCCCTCCACCTTGGGGCTATCCAGGTTGAGGGAAAGACCCTTAGGGGGTGGCGGGAAAAAGGCGTAGCGCTCCAAAAGCTTCGGGGCCTCCCCCGGGGAAGCCCTTAGGACCTCCTCGAGGCTTGGCGAAAGCTTTCCCGTAAGCCAAGCCTCCACCGCCTGGCGGCCCAACTCCACGGGGGAAGAGGCCAGGGCCCAAGGGAGGAAAACGAGAAGCCAGGCCAGGGAGCGCATGGCCTCAAACCTCCTCCAAGGGCACCCCGCCCCGGCAGAGGGGGCAGGCCTCGGGAGGGTAATGGGGCACCTCCAGCTTCAGGAGGGCCCGGAAGGGGACTCCGAAGTCCGCCTTCCCCCCGCTCCGGTCCACAATGGCCCCCACCCCCACCAACACCCCTCCCCGGGCCTCCGCCGCCCGGATGGCCTTGCGCACGCTCTCCCCCGTGGTTACCACATCCTCCACCGCCAAAAAGCGGTCGCCGGGATTCACGGTGAGGCCCTTGCGCAAGGTCATGCCCCCCTGGCCGTCCTTCTCAGCAAAAAGGGCCCTGGCGCCTAACGCCCGGGCCACCACGAAGGAGAGGACCACCCCGCCCATGGCCGGGCCGATGACGAAATCCACCTTCTCGTCTTCAAAGAGCTTGCCCAAAGCCTCCCCCACGGCCTCCGCATACAGGGGATGTTGCAGAAGGGCAGCGGACTGAAGGAAGAGGGGGGAATGCACACCCGAGCGCAGGAGGAAGTGCCCTTCCAAAAGGGCCCCCGTTCTGCGGTAGAGCTCTAGGACATCCATCCCCCCTACTCTACCAAAGCCCTCAGGAACTCCTCCGCCGCCCCCAACGCCCCCTCGAGATCCGGCCTGCCCCCCGGGTAGAAAAGGGCGCGGCTAGCGGTGTTTAAAAGCCCGGGGCCCTTCAAGGGCCTCCCCCCTTGCGCCCCCACCCCGGGAAGGAGCAAGGGGGCCCGGGGAGCCACCTCCCGCACCTGCCAAACCGCCTCCGGGTAGGTGGCCCCCACCACCAGGCCCACCCGGCTCCACTCCCCTTCGCGGTACCCCTCCCCCGCCTGGGCCAAGGCCTCCGCCAGATGGAGGTAAAGGGGTTTTCCCTCCACCCCTAGGTCTTGCAGGAAGCCCGAGCCCGGGTTGGAGGTCTTGACCAGGACGAAGACCGCCCCCTGGCTTTCCTCGGCCGCCTGGAAAAAGGGGCTGAGGGCCTCTAGGCCCAAGTAGGGGTTCAGGGTGAGGGCGCTTCCGGGAAAGCGCCTAAGGTAGGTCTCGGCATAGGCCTCGGCGGTGGTGCCGACATCCCCCCGCTTCCCGTCAAAGATCACCGGGAGGCCCATGACCCGGGCGGCGCTGGCCAGCTCCAGGAGAAGTTCCATGCCCTGAGGACCCAAGGCCTCAAAAAAGGCCAGCTGGAACTTAACCGCAGCCAGCTTGGGGGCTAAGGCCTCAAACACCTCCAGGGAGTACCGCCTTAGATGCCGAAGGGGTTCAGGCCCATGAAGCCCAGGCCTGGGATCCACCCCCAGGACCAAGGGCGGGCGGGTAAGGGCTAGGAGAAAGTCCATGCTCTCCACTATAGGCCTTGGTCACGGGCGTAACCCGTATCTTGGTCACGGGCGTAGCCCGTATCTTGGTCACGGGCGTAGCCCGTATCTTGACAACCCCGGCCCCTAGGGCCTAGAGTTACCGGCGTAACGCAAGGAGGGAGTATGAAAAAGCTCATCCTGGCTTTAAGCCTTGTGGCCCTAGCCGCATGCCAACAGCAGGGCACCCTAAGCCCCCAGGCCTTTAGGGCACCAGGCCAAACCTACATCGCCATCCTGGAGCCCACCGCCTCCCCAGGTATGGCCGGGCGCTTCACTGAGCGGCTTACCGCCTTAGAGAGGGCGCATGGCCTTGTCGTGCCGGCGGAGGACCGCCTCGAGGCCCTGGGGGCCGTCATCCTCCGCAACCTCACCCCCGCCCAGGCCCAGCGCCTAGCCCAAGACCCCCGGATCTACGCCCTGACCCCGGACCAGGAGGTGAGGGCCTACGCCCAGACCATCCCCTGGGGCGTGGAGCGCATCGGCGCCCCCTCCACCACCGCCAAGGGGGCCAGCGTCTCCGTGTACGTGGTGGACACCGGCATCAAGGTGGGGCATGAGGACCTCACCAACCTAATGGGGGGGTATGCGGTGGTGAAGTGCCGGGGCAAGTGCCGCGCCGCCTACGACGACGACAACGGCCACGGCACCCACGTGGCGGGCACGGTAGCCGCAGTGAATAACAGCGTGGGCGTCTTAGGGGTGGCCCCCGCCGCCGAGCTTTGGGCGGTGAAAGTCCTTTCCGGCTCGGGCTCTGGCTCCACCAGCGGCATCGTCCAGGGCATCAACTGGGTGATCGGCCACAACAACGGCGGCAAGCCCAAGGTCATCAACATGAGCCTGGGGGGTAGCGGCACCGATGACCAAGACGGTCAGTACTGCCCCAGCACCCGTTCCAGCAACGCCTTCCACAACGTCATCCAAAAAGCGGTGTGCGACTACCGGATCACCGTGGTGGTGGCCGCCGGCAACGAGGGGGACAACGCCGCCAACCATACCCCCGCCGCCTACGACGAGGTCATCACCGTAAGCGCCACCAACAGCCAAGACGACTGGCCCTCCTGGTCCAACTACGGACCCGACGTGGACATTGCCGCCCCTGGCGTCTCCATCCTCTCCACCTGGAACTCCTCCACCTCTAGCTACAACACCATCAGCGGCACCTCCATGGCCAGCCCCCACGTGGCCGGAGCCGCCGCCATGGTGCTCTCCCGCTACCCCAACTACACCCCAGCCCAGGTGAAAGAGGCCATCCTGCAAAACGCCGAGAGCACCGCAGGCTGGCAGAATACGTCGGGTAAACCCCACCCTGAGCCCTTCTTGAACGTGAGAGGATTCTAGCCCTTTGCAAGGAAAACCCCCCGCCTAAGGGCGGGGGGGCGGTCTTTCCCAGAAAAAAGGAAACCCCCTTGCGGGGGTTTACACCGTTGGACCACGGGGTCTTGAAAGCGCAGGAACGGGCCTTCATGCTCCTTAGAAAGGAGGTGATCCAGCCGCACCTTCCGGTACAG